>JANWYN010000094.1 GCA_025055235.1 Candidatus Roseilinea sp.
AGCGCGCTGAGGTTGCCGGAATGCGAACCACCTCGCAGCACGTTGGGTGCGCCCATCACCACATGCATGCCGCGCCGCTTAGCCTCTTCCGCGGCCTCCAACGTCACCGGAAACTCGCTGATCGTCGCGCCCATCTCGGCCATGAAGGCTACCTTCTGGCGCGTGTCGTCGTCGTGAGAGGCGATGGGCAGCCGGTGTCGTGCCGAGAGCGTCGTCACTTCACGCACCACGTCCCACGCCGGCGGCGTGTCGCGCATCTGCGCGATGCGCTCCTGCGTCATTGCCGCGACCGCATCGGCCGAGACGTTGCGCCACTCGGCGATCGTCTGGATGTATTTCTCGAGGTCGCGGTACTGCCCTTGCCCCGGCGTGTGATCGTTGACCGAGACCAGGTCCACCTGGCCGGCGGCGATCAGCTCCAGCAGCACCGGCGGCGCGCGGCGGTTGGTGACCTCAAAGCGCGCGTGCACGCGCATATCGGTCAACAAGGCGTCGCGATGCTGGTAGATCGCCGCGACGATCTCACGGGCGCGCTCCTCGCGGCGCAGCTCGTGCTTGTCCCACAACTCGGCGAACGAGATGGCGGCATAGGCGGTGGTCACGCCGTTGGCGGCGAGCCGTTTGTCGAGTTCGATCAGCGCCATGTCGAACGGCAGATGCACGCCCGGACGCGGTTCGATCTCACGCTCGATCATGTCGCCATGCATGTCAATGATGCCCGGCAGCACCGTCATCCCGCGCAGGTCCCAGTCGCTGCGTGGCGCCGGCCCTTCGATCACCTCGGCGATGCGCTCGCCTTCGACGCGAATCGAGCCGCGCTCCAGCACGCGATCGGGCAGCACGATCTTCACGTCACTCAGCCACATCGGAATCACCCCCCGTTTCGTCGCTCGATGCGAGATGAGACGCCGGACGCAGCGATTCGCTCGTCCTGCGTCCTGCACCTTGCGTCAGCACGATTTCCTTGTCCACCAAGTGGCGCACTTCTTCAGCATGGTGAAACACGCCGATCATCGCCACGCCCGATTGCTTGAGATGGGCGAGTTGTTCCACGAGCGCGGCCCGCGCCTGCGGGTCAAGCGATGCTGTCGGCTCGTCCAAGAGCAACAGCCGGCGCGGCGCGATCAGCGCATGCGCCAGGTTCACCTTCTGCTGCTCGCCGCCGGAGAAGGTGGCGGGATAGGCCTCCCACAGTTCGCGCCGCAAGCCCAACGCCGCGAGCCAATGGGCGGCGCGTTCTCGGGCGTCGGCGTAGGCGAGTCCGGCAGCCAGGAGCGGCTCGGCGACCACATCAAGGGCGCTCACCCGCGGACGGACGCGCAGGAACTGCGTGACGTGGCCGATCTCCTCGCGGCGCAGCTTGGCGATGTCCACGTCGGCGGCTCGCGCCAGGTCAATGACCCCGTCGCGCGCGTGATACAGCGCCTGGCCGGAGACCGGCAGATACGTGCGATACAGGCATCGCAGCAACGAGCTTTTACCCACGCCGTTCGGGCCGGTGACAAGCACAAACTCGCCGGCGCGTGTCTCAAAGCTCAGGTCACTGAACGCAACGACCCGGCGCTGCAGATGGTGCACGTCGAAGTGTTTGGACAGGTGTTTGACTTCGAGGATCATGGGGGAGGGCGTCTTACGTCTTGCGTCCTGCGTCTTGCGTCCTGCGTCTCACGTTTTACATTTTGAGCACCATCCGCTCCGTGTCACATACAGTGGAATGCGCAACATCTGCAACCTGCAACCTGAAACCTGCAACTCGACACCTGACACCCTGACCCCTGACCCCTGGCGCCCGACCCCTGACACCTCGACACTTCTCTCACAACTTCGCGTGCACCAACTGCTGCGTGTAGGGGTCTTGTGGGTCCTCCAGCACTTGATCCGTCAGGCCGCGCTCCACCACGCGCCCCCGGCGCATCACCATGACGCGGTCGGCCAGCATGCGGATCACGCCCAGGTCGTGCGAGACGATGATCGTGGTCACGCCGGTCTCGCGCTGCAGACGCTTGAGCGTATCGAGCACGCGCGCTTGCACCGAGACGTCCAGGCCGGTCGTCGGCTCGTCGAGCAAGAGCAGCTTCGGCTTCAGCGCGATGGCCTTGGCCAGTTGCACGCGCTGCTGCATCCCGCCGGATAGGCGGATCGGTAGATCATCCATGCGCTCGAGCGGGAATTCCGACGCCGCTAGCGCATCTCGCGCCGCCAGCCGCAGCGCGCGGTAGTTGCGCTCGCCGGCGGTGATCAGCCGCTCGGCGATGTTGCCGCTGCTGGTGTTGCGCATGCGCAGGCCGAGGTGCGGGTTCTGATACACGATGCCGATCTCGAAGGTGCGCACGCGGCGCTGTGCAGGACGATCCAACGCAAACAGGTTCAGCCCGGCCAGCTCAGGTGTGTTGAAGTAGTACTCACCCGAATCGGGTCGCTCTTCGAGGTTGAGCACGCGCAGCACCGTGCTCTTGCCCGAGCCGGACTCGCCGACGATGCCGAGCACCTCGCCGGCATAGACCTCGAGATCCAAACGATCCACGGCGACGACCCGCCCGCCATAGCGCTTGACCAGGCCGCGCACCTGCACCAGCGGCTTCTGCGTGACTAGCAAGGGGATGCTTGCAGGAACGCACCGGGGCGCGTCCCGACCGTTATCGCAGGTATCCGTCAATGTAGAACCTCCCTGCGTCGTCGTAGTACGTCGCGCCGATCGAGACCTCTGCAGCCCTAGATCGGGCGATGACCTTCTCCACGAAACCCGTATCCGAGATCTCGTAGAGCGTGCCGCCGCCCGGCTGGGGCAACTCGCTCATGAACTTGTGCTGCAGGCCGGTGTGGCGACACGTCCAGCCGCGCTGATCCTCCACGCGGAAGGGCACGTCAGCGAACTCGAGCGGGCGCACGTCGGTGTAGGGCGGCACGGCATAGACGCGCTTCTCGCGCCCGGCGGAGAGCAACGTCAGGTGCGCAGCGCGATGCAGCTTGGGCACATCCCAGCGGGGGATCGGCGATGGGCTCATGACGTAGCGGCCGTTTACGACGCACGGGTAACTCGCGCCCAGCGTCACGCGCCGGTAGCGCACGAGCTGCTCATAGAGCCTCAACCACAGCAAGCCGTAGTCGGCTTCGGCGTGTAGCAGGCGCGCCTTGCTGATGTCGTGCTCGACGCTGCGCAACGGCTCGGGGTCGGGCACCTGCAGCACCAGCGTCTGATACTCCTGCAGGCGTTCCTCAGGGATGCGATGGCGGCTCTGGATGAGCGTGGCGTTCAGCGCATCGGTCGTCGTTGCGACGCCGGCCATGCGCGCGACGAAGCGACGCAGGTTCGCCGCGTTCACGCTGTCGTCTGCGCCCTGGTCAATCACCTTCACCACGTCGTCCGGGCCAACGAGCGAGAGCGTCACTTGCAAGCCGCCGGTGCCCCATCCGCGCGCGATGGGCAATTCGCGGCTGGCGTAGGGGACCTGATAGCCCGGAATGGCGATGGCTTTCAGGATGCGCCGGCGCAGTTCGCGCTTGGCGAACTCGTCGAGGAAGGCGTAGGAGTAGCCCGGGTTTGGCGAGGCGAGTTCGGCGATGGTCGGCATGCGCTACACCTGCTCCCCGGCCGCCTCCGAGACGGGAGGCGTAGCACGTTCCGAATACACGCCCGGCATCCCGGCCGCCAGGCCGCTGCCATCGCCGTAGTAATCGCCCAGGCCGGAGACTTTCTTCGCCGCGCCCACACTGCGCACCACGTCCAGCTCGCTGCCGAATGTCACGTAGTGCGGCAACTTGTAGTGGATGCAAAAGCCGGACGACTCGACCGGGTCGGTGTGATACAGCACATACTCTTCGGTGTGCGACGGGTGCGGGTCGGGCAGATCCATCGCCATGTCGAGCATCGCCCCGGCGATCGTCTTGACTTCGTTCCAGCCGACCGTGGCGCAAAAGCCCAGCGCCAGTTGTAGCTTGGCCGGCTCACCGGCGGACGCATCGTTACCTGCAGGCGCGGCTTCGACAGCCGTGACGACTTCCGCATGAGTCACGCGGACGCGCCCGATGCTGAACGGTTCGCCGGTGATGGGGTGAACGATCTCGACGTCGGCGTAGCCCAGCCGAACCTCGTTCACGGTCGGATGCACCGCGCCGTAGCCGCGCATGTTGGCATAGCCCAACGCCAACACCCCGCCGGTGTCGGCCCGCGACAGCGATTGCAGGCGCATCGCGCGCGGCGCAGGAAAGAGCAGCGGCTCGCGCGTCACGTCGGGAATCTCGGTGGCCTCCTGACAAGGGTGCACCGGCAACATGGGCAACAGGCCGGCGTCGCGCTGCCAGTCGGCAACGAGTGGAAGGTGATTCTTTTCACCACGAAGATACAAAGACTCGAAGGGTTCATCTTTCTCAAGTTCTTCGTGCCCTCGCGGCTGTGTGGTGGGCTCCCCCTCGAGCACGGCCAGATCGAGCACGCGATGGCTGTAGTCGAGCGTCGGGCCGAGCACTTGCCCACCAGGGATGTCTTTGAAGGCCGCCGAAATCCGCCGGACGACCAACATGCGTTCGGCGTCCACGACGCGCGCATAGGCCAGGCGCGGCTGCGTGCTGCGAAAGGCGCGCAACATCAGCACGGCTTCGTAGAGATCGCCGCCGCTCTGCGCCAGCGCGAGCGCGGCCAGCTCCGGCGCGTAGAGCGAGCCCTCGCCCATCACGCGGTCAATCAGATAGGGCATGGCCCGCTCGATCGTGCGCACGGTTTCAGCGTCGAAATGGCCGATCAGCTCCCGGTAGAGCCGCTCGGCGTTCTGGATGGCGCCCTCACCGCCGCGTGCTGCGACATACACGGCTAGGCCACCTCCACTTGTGTCGTGCGCGGGCATCCGACGACGCGCCCGCGATGCACGAAGAAAACGTCGAAGCCCAGCGGATAGCAGATCGTCTGCCGGCGCAGCTCCCAAAAAGCCGGCGGCACGCCGCCGATGCGCAGCCGCACTTGATCCTCGATGCCGGGGCCGCGGCAAATGCACTCCGGCGCGTCCGGCGCATCGAAATCACCGCCGATGATCAGCGTTGCGCTCTCGTCCGGCAGCGCGTGCGTGCCAATCTTGACGTGAGGGATCAGCGCCAGCGCGGCCTCGTCCAAGTGCGGGAGAAAGACGTAGGCGGCCGCCGAAGCGGCGAGTGCTTTTGCGCCGCAACGCGCCAGCCGCGCTGCCAGCGCTTCGTCCGGGCAAAAGTAGCTCGTCTCGAGATCGAGCAACGTCCGGCCGATCAGCGTGAAGTCATCTTCGTCGAGGCAGGAATTGGGCAGACAACGCGCGCGGCCGGGGTAGCTGAAGGCCCACATCAGGGCCAGAAATGTCTGGCGCGCGGTCGCTTCGGCGTGCGTGTAGGCAAGCGCAGCAGTGGACATCAGAACGTCTCCATCACTACGCGCGTGGCCTCGACCTTGGCCAGCAGCGCCGCATCCTGCGCGTCTAAGGCGGCCGCCTGCGCGGTGACGAATGCCTCGATGCGCTCCACCTGCACGCCGCCGCGCAGCGCTGCGTCTAGCACAGCGATCGCCAGCGCATGCCGCACGTCGCGGCCCAGGCATGCGCCGTAGCCCTCAACCTGCCGGCCGGCGGGCAGGGTGATCCGCACATGCGCCTCGGCCATCAGCACCTCACCAAGATGGAAGGTCACGCCTTTGGCGCTGTCGCGGTAAGGCAACATGACGATGCCGGTGCGGTTCTGGATCACGCGCACGTCCCTCAGCGAGGCGAGGACGTCGTCGGCCAGCGCGACGACGTCGCGCGCCGGCATGCGGCTAAGGACGGACAGGAGATGCGCAGACAAGACAGACACGCGCCAGCGGCTCATGGCCTTGCAAATCGAGGCCATGAGCCGCCAGGCACATCACTGCGACGCCGCTAGCGCATTTGGGTCAGGTCGAGCTTGAGCAAGCGTGCCGCGTCGCGCAACCCGTTGAAGAAGGAGTCAATATTCTTCAGCTTGAGGGTGGGATACTCGGTCACCGGATCCACATACCACTGGCGGTATGCAGCGACCAGTGCCGGGTCCTTGCGCACTGCCAGCAGCGCATCCTTCACCGCCGCCTTGAACTGGGCAGGCAGCTCATCGCGAACCGCGAACGGCGTGTTCGGGATCGGGTCGCTGTAGGCGATGATGACGAGCTGGCCGTCCTTGCAAGCGTTGTACTTAAGCTCGATCTCCTTGGGCGTGCGGCGGCGGTTGATGCCGTCGGCGAAGCCGCACGTATCCACCTGGCCCTGATTTGCCATGATGTAGAGGTTGTCTTCGAAGTTCGCACCTGCGTCGGCCTTGTCGTTCCACACGGCGATCACCGCCGAGGGGTGACTGCCGGCAAAGATTGACTGCATGTCCTTGTCGGGGTCAATCTTGTTCTTCAACAGCGTCGTTCGTGGGATCAAGTTGCCACTGGCAGAGGCGGGGTCGACGAAGGCGAAACGCTTGCCTTTGAGGTCGGCCAGCGTGCGGATGCCCGAGCCCTTCTTGGTGAAGATCACGCTGAAGTAGAAAGGCGCCTCCTTGGGGTTGTAAACGGCGACGCCGCCGCGCGGCACGCGCGGGTAGATGCCCACAGCCAGCGGATCGAGCTTAGTTTGGCTGCTGGCCA
>JANWYN010000095.1 GCA_025055235.1 Candidatus Roseilinea sp.
GAAGAGGTCGAGCCGCGCGCGCAGGAAGTTGTTGCGCACCGCGATCTCCTCACCAAACTCCATCACTTTGTCATTGCGCGCGTCGAAGTTGGGCCACGGCGGATTGCCTGCGGACGAAGGTGCGCCGGTGCGGGCGAACTCGAACCAATAGTCGTGCAACTTGGCGGCGAAGGCGCGATCCGCCTCCGTCACGTTGCCTTGCATCCCTGGAGTTCGGTCGAGTGTGTTGAATATGAACGGAACCTTGTTGCCACGGGGCACGCCATCCGCCCACGCCTCGCGCATGTCCGCCGGTACGTAGCTGAAGAAATAGTGCCAACTCGGCGCGCGCTTGGCGTGCAGCGCGGCCAGACGCTGCGTCGGGGCGATGAACACCAGATCACGGATCAACTCGCGACCGATCTGTGCGTCGTCCGTCGCGCGCGGATACAACACGCGCAAGGCGACATTCGGCAGCCCTCTGACGTTCTCGATCAGCTTGGATGGGTCGAGGCCGAATGCGACGGCTACCGTTGCCTCGTCGCTGTTCGCGCCGATGATGAGCGGGACGGGCGCTTCGTCCCCTTTCTCGAAGGTAGCGAGAATACCGGCGGGCAACACATCGTCTCCGACGATCGCCACCGGAGCCGTAGACAGCCTGGCTTGCGTGAGTGGGGGAATTCGCCGGCGGGCACAGCGCGCAATTCATCGAGCGTGGCCGAAGCGCCGCTCAGCCCGACGGCGTCAGCGATTTGGATGCCGAGCGAGATGGCCTGCGTCCGCGTGAACTCGGGCAGGCCATAGGAGCTTTGGGCGATGGCTTTGTGGAACAGCCTGCGCGCGAGCGGCGATGCTATCAGTGCCAACACGCTCTGCGCGCCAGCCGACTCGCCGAAGATGGTCACGTTGTCAGGGTCGCCGCCGAATACCGCGATGTTCTTCTGCACCCATCTCAGCGCGGCGATCTGGTCGAGCAGGCCAAAGTTCATCGGGCCGTTTGGCCGTTCAGCTTCCAGCGCTGGATGCGCGAAGAAGCCGAGTTGGCCGAGGCGATAGTTGAAGCTCACGACCACCGCGCCTTTCTGCGCCAGAGGCACGCCGCTGTAGGCCGGCAGCGATGATGTGCCGATGACGAATGCGCCGCCATAGATCCACACCATCACCGGGCGTTTGGCATTCGGGTCTGCGCCGGCGTCCACACGTTAATGGTGAGGCAGTCCTCGCTCTGTGGGCCGGCGCTGCCGGCGTTGGTCTCCGCCATGCTTTCGCTCGGCTGGATGCACGCCGGCCCAAAAGCGTCGGCCTTGCGTACGCCTCCCATGCGTCGGGCGGTTGCGGCTCGCGCCAGCGCAGATCGCCGATCGGCGGCGCGGCGTAGGGGATGCCCTTGAACACGGTCACAACCGACTCACTGACGCCTTCGACGGCGCCTTTGTCGGTCGTAACGGTCAAGGGGCGATGGGTGGCGCTGGAGTGTTCATGGCAGGCTGAGGACTGGCGGGCGGTCGAACCGCGGCTGTTGGCGGCGGACGCACTGTGCAGGCGCTGCCGATCGTCAAGACGAGCGCGCTGGTAACGTAAAGGGATAGTAATGTCTTTGGCCGCATACGAGGCTGCATGTTACACGGTCTTGGTGAGTTAGTGAGTGGCGGATTGTCGCCCCTCAATTTGAACAGCGGGCTTGACAACTACCGAATAGGTCTGCAATTGTGGGTAAACAATAGCCCCCGGTGAGCAGCCAGGCGCGGCAGGCCTTTCAGTAATTGGATGAATAGATGGGCCTACAACGAGCTGGATTATCGAGGGGGCATCATCTGTTGGGTCAGGGCAAGTCACAGACGGATGCGGTGTAGGGGAACAATGCCAAACTGCGGCACTATGTAAAGCGACTGGAACGGAGAAAGTATCGAGCTGCGATGAATGGCGCCGCATACCTGAAATCTGTAAGGGAATCAGGGATAAATGCCTCCATAGTAATTTGCAAATAAATCTATATTTCCTGCGTCTTTCCTCTATTAGTCTTCTTTAAGGCCACCTACAAAGAGCCAATCGGAAAGAGTACCTCTATGTCCATTTGCAAATTGAAGTTAGCGCGCGCCTTTCCAGGGAGACTTTCGCGGATCATGCACGGTCTTCAAAGATACAAGTATCTGTACTTGATGTTTATCCCTGTGCTGGTTTATTACATAGTTTTCTGTTATGCCCCTATGATTAACCCGCAGACGGGTGGAATCTTGATGGCCTTCAAGCAACACCATCTAACGAAACCCTTCAGCGAATGGGAGTGGGTGGGGTTGAAATACTTCGAGATGATGTGGCGCAAACCGGATTTCTGGATCGCCTTCAGAAATACAATCACGATCAGCTTTGCAAGACTCATTTTTGAATTTCCGGTGCCCATACTTCTGGCCTTTATATTGAACGAGGTTGCTAGCACCAAATTCAGGCGATTCTGCCAGACAGTCTTCACCTTTCCAAACTTTTTGTCCTGGGTGCTGGTCATCGGCCTCTTGAGAGACCTGTTGCAAGTTGAAGGGTTGGTGAATGGAATTATCACTAGTCTGGGCGGTAGACCCTACCAATTCCTAGCAAACTCATCGGTTTTCAGTAATTACGCGTTATTAATCCTCACCAACCTATTTAAGAACGTCGGCTGGGCATCTATCATTTACCTGGCTGCGATTGCATCCATAGATCCCACGCTATATGAAGCCGCGAAGGTGGATGGCGCAAACCGGTGGCAGTGTATCCGGTATGTCACCTGGCCCGGCATCAAATCAACGACCGTTGTCCTTTTGATCCTCCAGTGTGGAAACATCCTGAATGGCAACTTCGATCAGATTTTTAATCTCGTCAATGGTGTGAATCGAGATGTCATTGAGATATTAGACGTTTACATCTACCGATACGCCTTCCAACAGTCAATCAATCAGAGTTTTGCGGCTGCCTCGGGTCTATTCAAGGCGGTGATTAGCTTCTCTCTATTGATTGCAGCCAATCAGATTGCGAGAGCACTCGGAGAAGAACGACTCTTCTAGATCACAGGATGAAGAAATGAGAATGACTCAGCATCGCACGCCTGCAAGGCTGGCTTCAAGGAAGATATCAGTCGTTGACGTCGCCATCTATCTGTTCCTGATACTTCTAGCCGTCATCATGGTATTTCCCTTCTACAACATGATCTTGGTATCGGTTGCTGATTATGTAGACATCATTGAAACCCAAATTTATGTTTATCCAAAGTCAATTGACTTGCAGAATTACAGGATGGCGCTCCTGCTGCCTAATTTTGTGAACTCTGCTTTGGTCTCGGTGTTTGTGACCGTTGTGGGCACACTTCTCAGCATGGTGGTCACAACTCTGGGGGCGTATGTGCTCTCTCGAAGAAACTTTCCGCTGAAGGGGTTCTTCTTCTACTTTATTGTGTTTACGATGTATTTTGGCGCTGGGCTGATACCTTGGTATCTCGTTATGAAAGAACTGGGACTCATCAATAACATATGGGGAATGGTTATCCCCCCATTGATCAATACCTTTTACCTGATCTTGATGAGGAATTACTTTCAGAGCATTCCGCCCGACATCGAGGAATCCGCCAGAATAGATGGCGCAAACGACATTCAGATTCTGGTCAACATTCTCGTTCCTATTTCAGCGCCTATTATTGCCACGATATCTCTGTTCTATGCGGTAGACCGCTGGAACGATTGGTGGCTCGGAATGATTCTGATTCAGGATCCAAAGTTGATGCCTCTACAACTCCTTCTGCGCAACCTGGTCATTGCCAACACGCTTGATCTTGGAAGCGATATGATGAACATAATGCGCACATCTCGTATCCAGGTTCATTCCCGGTCACTTCAAATGGCAGTGGTTACGATTACAACCATACCAATACTGTTAGTCTACCCCTTTTTGCAGAAACACTTCACTAAGGGCATATTGCTGGGCTCGATTAAGGCTTAAAACAAAGGATACTCATCATGGCAGCATCGAAAGGCAACCGGCCTACTGTCCAGTTAGATTCCGGATGGCGCTTCCAGTTGGATCAAGATGACATCGGGGAGCGCGAACAATGGTATCTGCCGGTCCATGATTTTGGCGCGTGGGCAGAGATCACCGTGCCCTCCGCATGGGATTACTTTTGTTCGGCGATGTGGGGCTACGAAGGGATCGCTTGGTACGCCGCCGACGTTACCACGAGTCTGTTCCCCGACCATTTTCATCAGCGCCTAGAGTTTCAACGGGTTAACTATCACGCCAAGGTGTGGTTGAACGGGCATTACCTCGGTCAACATGTCGGCGGCGACATGCCGTTTTCGTTCGATTTCACGAGCGAGATAATCTCGCCGGCGAGGAATATCCTGGTAGTGCGTGTCGACAATACGCCGAAACTTGATCAATCGCCGTATGGAACGGTAATTGAACGGGTGATATACGGCGGCATTGTCAGACCGGTTTTCATCCAGGCTCTGCCGGATATTAGCATCGAAAGCGTAAACATTACGCCGGAGCTTGCCGATCAGGCGGCTAGAGTGGCCGCCCGCATTAGCCTTCAAAATCGAAGGGCGTCTCCTGCCGAAGTGAGCCTCGCGATCACTTTGGATAATGGTCAGCAGTTCTCGTGGAAAGTCTCGTGTCCTCCCAACCAAACATCCCATCAAGAGTTTGCTTTTGAAATTACCACTCCGGTGCTGTGGTCGCCCCAACAACCACATTTGTACCGCGCTGATCTGACCTTGATGGAAGCAAATCGGATCATAGACAGTTACACCACCCGTTTTGGGATTCGCAAGATTGAGGTGAAGAATGGAAAGATTCTTCTGAATGGGGAAGCCATACAAATTCGAGGGGTGAACCGATATGACGAATATGCTCCATACGGTTTAACGGTTCCTGTCGAGCTCGTCCGCAAAGACCTAGAATCAGTAAAAGCTAGCGGCTTCAATCTTATCCGCGTTCATTATTCTCAGGAAGATACCACTTTGGATATTATGGACGAGCTTGGTATTATGTTGATGGAGGAAATCTATATCAACTGGTGGGGCGCAAAATTCCTTCCTGATTATGTTCCTCCTGAAGAGAATGCCGATGCTGTGCTTGCTGGCGGGAAGCAGATGCTGTCTGAGACCATCCAGCGCCACTATAACCATCCTTGCATAGTGATGTGGAGTGTCGGCAATGAATCAGCCACCGAAACTCCTATCGGAATCGCCGTCTTTCGCGAGTTGATTCAGCACGCTAAGATGCTTGATAAGACCCGCTTGGTGACTTATGCGGCCTGCGGCGATATTGTGGCCAACGAAGCCTTCGATATTGCTGACCTCGTCTGTGCGAATCTATATCCCGCTACCTTTGAGCCGAATCCCATTCATCACTTCTCGGAGCTGCAAGAGAAAGTTGCAAAACCCCTCCGCGATGAACTCGAGAAGATTTGCAGACGCTTCAAAGGGAAGCCGGTTATTATGTCTGAATACGGCACTCATGGCGTTCCGGGGATTCGTGGCGATATTCGGTTTAGTGAAGACATGCAAGCGGCTTATATTCAAGCTGCGTGGAAGACGATCACTAGCATCCCTGAGATGCAGGGGGGGATTCTATGGTGTTGGGCCGACTACTACCACCGCCGCAACTTGATTGGAAAGGGTTTCATGTTCCATGCTGCCTTTGGCCCGTTTGGTTTGGTGACCGTTGATCGGAAACCCAAAGCAGCCCTCAGGGCAGTTGCTGAAATGTTCGGAGCGAGTTCCGACTAGGCAATCATGAAGGGAATCTCAACGACGGTCGAATTCATAAACGCAAAACCTACCTTTTGTGTAGATGGCGTTCCGACCAATCCCCTGATTTATTCCCTCACCCAGATGCCGGGAGGACGATGGAGCTGGGAAGAGCTTCCACAGTACTGTATCCGGCAATTCGCTTCAATCGGTTTTAAGCTCTTCCAGACTCACGTTTACTTTCATCATATCTGGAACCAGGATAGTTCCCTGTCCATTGATCTTGCCCAGAGGCAGCTGCGCAGTGTGCTCGATGTCTGTCCGGACGCGGTGCTCTTCATCCGACTGCATGTCACTCCGCCCTATTGGTGGATTCTGCAAAACATGCAGGAATGCACCCAATACGCGGATGGCCCTCTCGAAGTCGAAGATATTAGCGGGTTGGAGGTGTTCGGTTCCTATGACCTTGATCGCGTGCCGCGGCCGAGCATGGCTTCGTTGAAGTGGCGCGAGGAATCCGGACAAAAGATCAGAGAGTTTTGCAGGTTACTTTCGGCCACAGAAGAAGGTTGCCGGGTCGGAGCGATTCACATCTCCAGCGGTGTCTTTCACGAATGGCATTATTGGGGGTTCATCGAGCATGACCCAGATGTTAGCCAGCCGATGACCCGCGCATTTAGAGAATGGCTGCGCAAGAAGTACCGCGATGATGCGGGCTTGCGGAAGGCGTGGAAGCAGACGGACGCAACCCTAGCCGGCGCGGAGGTGCCCGGCACTCCCGAACGACGAACGACCTTCGGCGGAATCTTTCGCGATCCTCAGCGCGAGCAGAAAGTGATTGACTACTTTGAATGCCATCACGATACGGTAGCGGATACCCTGCTTCACTTTTGTAGGGCAGTGAAGGAAAGCTGGCCTCGCCCACTGGTTACAGGCGTGTTTTATGGTTATGTTTATAATCTCTTTGACAGGAGTGCTACGGGTGGCCACCTCGCAATTCAAAAAGTGCTCGAGTCCCCTTTTGTAGATTACGTCAGCGCCCCGCAGTCCTATTTGAAAGAGCATCGGCGCATGGGCGGCACCGGGCAATCCCGCGGCGTCGTGGATTCGGCTAGGTTGCATGGGAAGCTCTTCCTCGACGAGATGGATCAGGCTACGCACACCGAAAAGATGCGTGAGGGCTGTACCGATCAGGTGACGGAGAACCTGCAGGATGATATGGTCATCGTCAGGCGGAATATGACCACGCCATTCGTTCATGGTATGGGAATGTGGTTTTACGATTTTGGGCCGACAAATGTGTGTGGTTGGTGGAGTGATCCTTTATTGTTAGACGACATCAGAAAGTCGAAGGAGGTTCTCGACCGCTACTATCCCGAGCCGTTCCATTCAAACTCGGATGTGCTGTTTGTTGTGGATGCGATGGTCTTTACCTGTCTCGCTTCCGATGGTCAGTCAGATCCGATTACAGAGACCCTGTGCCTTAATTCGGCGTCAACATCCGCCTATCTCAGCGGTGCCGGCGTTGATTTTGTTTACTTATTCGATCTGGATCGGGTGAATCCAGATGCGTATCGCGCGGTGATCTTTGCGAACTGCTTTCGCTTGACCGACCACGATCGCAAAACTATCAACAAGTTCAAGTCGAAGCGGCGACATCTGATCTGGTACTACGCTCCCGGTTTCAACGATGGCTCGACCCTGAATGCCGGTCATATTACCGATGTCTGCCAGATTGTGGTCAAACCAACAGAGATAGGTTTGCCCGTTGTTCAAACTTTTAACATCGATGAAGGTCATTCCTATCACGTCACGACTGACGTTCCCAAGGCACGTGACAAGGGCTCGATCCCTTGTTTCGTTGTGGATGACCCTCAGGCGACCGCGCTAGGTTGGGAACACCAGAGTAGGGCGGTCACAATGGCGAGAAAGGATGCCTCGGAATGGATTTCCTGGTTCTGCAGCCTGCCGGTTACCGACCCGAAGGCGCTCAGTGCTATCCTGCACGATTGTGGAGCGCACATTTACCAATCTGAGGCCGGCGATTTAGTCCAAGACGGGAACGGTATTCTTCTCTTCCACTCTGCGACGCCGGGCGAGAAGAAGCTGTTCCTGCGAAATGGGAAGACCATTGAGTTCTCCGCGCCGAAACATTGCACTGCCTTGTTCGATAGCGCGACAGGCACGAGGCTATTGTAAAAGTCGCCGGGGTGCGTATGCGGCGCTAGTCGCCGAGTGTGCATCCTCTCATTTCCCCGACTAGCGCAGGGTGCATTCGCCAACTGGGGCGTATGTCGTAGGGCGCGCTCTGCCCCTGTCGGGGCACAAGTCCGTAGCGCGCCATGTGCGATATGGCGCAAATGGGCGCGGAACGGAGTCCGCGCCCTACAGCGTTCGTCCGTGCGGTATGAACCGAACGCCCCCACCAAAAAAATGCACTCCTAGCGCACTCGGGAATAACAATCGCCTTCGCTTGGTTAATGGAAGTTAATCCAGTCCACATATCTTCCAATAAAGTGCATACCTGAGCTTTAGGAATTTGATATATCTGCGACAGTATCCCCATTCCTAACCTTGTGAGGAGAAAAGACATGAAAGGAATCCTAAAGCGACTACAGTGCTTGGCGGCGGCGGCGACTGTGATAGGCCTTGGGCTTACTGCTTGTGCTCCGGCGTCCGCGCCTGGCGCCTCCACTCCGTCAGGTGACACTTCGAGCGATCTCATCGAGGTCACGATTAGCTTCTGGGATATTCAGAACTCCTTCCCAGAAGGTGAGCCTGATGCGATCGCGAAGATGGTGCAGGATCGGTTCAAGATCAAGTTAGTGCCGGTCAACGTTGGCTGGGGGGATGCAGATGAGAAATACAACACCTGGGCTGCTTCCGGCCAACTCCCGGATGTGATTGGTGCCGTGTCGTTGGTAGTTTCTCCTCGCTTCAACCAATGGATTAACGACGGCGTTGTGCGTCCTCTGCCTGATGACCTATCCGCATATCCGGAAATCAGCAAGCTGATGGACCAGCCTGAGGTCAAAGCCTTCACTGTTGCAGGGAAGAATTATTTCTTACCCCGCCAGACATACACTGACGCAGCTTACTGGGCGATGGACCGCGGCCTGTTGGCGCGGAAGGACTGGATGGAGAAGGTCGGCATCACGGATCCAAAGACGGAAGAAGATTACATCAACCTTACGGTCGCGTTTGCCAAAAACGACCCAGACGGAAATGGTGTTGATGACACTGCCGGATACACGCCGGCCGATCCGGTCTTCATTTACAGCCAGGGATGGCCCGGATTTGGATATACCGACAACCGCTGGGTGCTGGACACCGATGGGAAATATCGCATTGCGCTTGCTGGCGAGAAAGCCTTCAACCTGTTTAAGTTCATCAAGCGGATGTACCAGGCGGGTGGTCTCGATCCGGACTTTGCCACATTGGACACCAATCAAGCGATTGAGAAATTTGCCACAGGCAAGACGGGCATTCTGGGGATGCAGGTTTCACCTACTCACCTGAACACCATCATGAAGATTTGGGCAAAAGCCCAGCCGGATAAAAAGTTCACCGACCATATCATCTTCCTTCACGGCCCGACGGTGGATGGTTCATATTACCGATTCGTTGAGATGGCCTACTGGTCGGAGACCTACTTCTCCTCGAAAGTTGACGACGCCAAGATGAAGCGAATTTTGGAGATGTTTAACTGGTTGTACTCTGAGGAAGGCAGAAACACCATGATGTATGGCATCGAGGGCGTTGATTGGGTGAAGCAAGGTGATCAGATCAAGCTGCTAACCCCGATTGACCAGGCCACGGGTCTGCACAAGTCCGCAGCGGAAATATATCCGTTCACCTCTGCGATGAATTCCTTAGCGCTGTGGGGTCCTGACGTGATGCAATACAACGATCCACTGATTGACGAAAAGGTACGCGCGATGTGCGAGGAAGAACGCGACTATCGAATCGCCAATTGGAAGGCGCAGAAGTTGGACTGGGCGGTATTTGCCATTGATGTGCCTGAGAAGCAAGAGATGGCGGCTGTGAAGTTCAGCGACGACTGGGTGAAATTCATCCTGGACACCTCAGGGAAATCCGATGAGCAGTTGTACGAAGAGATGAAGCAGAACTGGGACGCGAATGGATATGCTGCCGCAGTCGAGGCTATCACTGCCAAGGCTAAGGAACTGGGCATTAAGTGACGCCGTGCCTTGCCTGAGTGAATAGATCAGCGACCATCTACGGCAACGCCCCTGAAAAGAAAGGCACTTGCTCGCCATGAGCAAGTGCCTTTCAGTCAATCATGGGCGTGCCATGAGAGGCGTGGTTCAAATTCAGCCGTTCCGATTCCGATATTCCGAAGGCGTTAAGCCCTGAGTTCGCTTGAAGACTCTGGCGAAGTAAAAATAGTCGTTGAATCCACACTTCTCGGCAATTTCACCAATGTTCAACTGCGTGTTACGCAGAAGCCACGTTGCGTGGGCCATGCGGCGCTGCAGGATGTAATGTTTGATGGTCATCCCCGTGCTCTGCCGGAAAAGTTTGCAAAGATAGTTGGGCGAGTAGTTACATTTCTTTGAGAGCATTGACAAGTTGATCTCTGCGGAGAAATTTTCTTCGATGAAAGGTAACAGGTCTTGAATGACAGTGCTGGGGGAAGCGCCAGACTCCGACTTTTCGTCTTTTGGGGTCTCTCTTAAAGCCCGTTGATCAAAAAAAGAAAGTAGCTGATCCAGTGAGGAGAAGTGATCTGGGAGATTCCGCCAATCCTCGAAAGAATTTGCGTCGAAGTCAGGGTGTTGGATTTCAAATACCTCTAGTAGTCTGACGAAACAGTAGTTCACCTGTCTGATGTTGTATTGTCCGTTCTGAAGCTCGCAGGCCAGTTGACCTAGCTGTTTGCGTGCTTCGTTCATGTCAGAGCTAGCAAGCGCTGCGTTGATGGAACGGAGAAGGCTCTTGATCCTGTTCAGGTCACCTGAGACATAGTAGTGTATGCCTGGTTGTCCCGTGATGAAGGTTTGCATTTGAGCAACCTGCGCCTCAACTACTGCATTGGAGAGCAGCAAAGGGGTTTTTACATTGCGTGAAACGCCTATGCTTTCTTCACCCACCGGCGCGGCGATAGGCTCGTCTTCGTTAACCAGGAACAGTCTGCCTTTCAAGTCGAGCGGGAGGCGTCCACGCGCGTGACCGCATAATACGCGCATTCCTTTGTTAGCATCCCAGGGAAGGCCGGCTTTATTGACGACGGCGACGGCACTTTCATGGTCAACTAAATCTTCGAGAGATAACAGCAAGTCAACCCGCTTGGCTGAGAGTTCTTCAAATTTCTTTCGCGCGATCTCCAGGGCTTCTCCCACTTCCCTCTCATCCACGGGTTTGAGGCAGTAGCTGATTGCTCCGTATGCCATTGCTTGACGCGCGTACTCGAATTCTGCGTGACCACTCAGGATGATAAATTGGCAGTCGTGTGCGATCTCGCGTGACGATTGAATTAACTGCAGTCCGTCCATTAATGGCATGCGTATATCTGTGATGACTACATCTGGCCGGAGGTCAGCTATCATCTTTAAGGCTTCCTGCCCGTCCAGCGCAGCACCGACGAGTTCAAATCCGAATCTCCTCCAATCAACCGACTCTTGGATGCTTCTAATTACCCAAGCCTCGTCGTCCACTATCATCACCTTGTACATTTGCAGACCTCCTAATAGGCAAGTGGAACAAAACCTGCGTGCCGTGGCCGTTTTCGCTTACGATCTCGAGCCCGTACCGGTCTCCATAGTACTTTCTAATTCGATTGTGAACATTGATGATGCCGATTTTGATATCGTTCGTGTCTTCCAGGGTTCGCTCACCTGCATGGCTAAGCTCAAGTTGTAGCAGTCGCAGCCTTTCAGGTTCAATACCCAGACCGTTATCCTTGACTTCGATTTTGAGAAAGTCATCTTGGAGGCAACTACGAATTTCTAGCAATCCACCGGACTTTCTTAATTCCAACCCGTGATGTATAGCGTTCTCAACGATGGGTTGCACTATCATCTTCAAGACAAGACATTCCATAGTCTCCGCCGACAGGTCTAATTTCACGGAAAACCGGTCCATAAAACGGAACTGCTGAATCGAGATGTAGTCTGCGATCATATCCATTTCGCTCTTTAAGGTCACCTGCTCAGGCGCTTTAACGCTATATCGAAAGACTTTACTCAACGCGCCGATCATCCACGGAATCTCTTTATTCCCGATTGAGAGTGCCATCCCTCGGATGGTCTCGAGAGTGTTGTAGAGAAAGTGAGGATTGATCTGACTGCGAAGCATGGCGATTTCGGTTCTGTTTCTATAAACTTCGGCGTCCAGTACCCTCTTGCTTAGGCTCTCGATTGAATTGAGCATCTGATTAATATCTTTGGCTAGCAGGACGACCTCGCGGTTCCCCTCTAATTCCAAGTCGGATGTTCTTCTACCGCCATTCGTCGTTACCCTTTCCACATAACTTGCAATAGCAATGAAGGGCTTGAGAATACTGCGCTCAAAAAGAAAGATAAAAATGATGGAGATAAGGATGAGGATCGTAAAAATGATTATCTCTGACGTGATAATTTCTCTTAACTCGTTGCGCACGTTGGAGTCGGGTGTTAGACCGACTAAATACATATCCATCTTTGGGTTGTAGACCGTATACAGAAAGAACTTCTCACTCCCCAAAGTGACTGCATGCAGCATGTTCAAGGGATAATCGTAGAAGTTAATGTCGTCGTAGATCCTGCCGGCTCTTGCTTCGTTTGAGTAGACCACATCCCGGTCTGCATCCAAAATGTAGTATCTCGTCTCGCTCTGGTCTGAACTGATTCCTATGTTCTTCCCAAGTGTGCCGCCGTCCATAAGGATATAAATCGTGCCGAGCAGTGTATTAGAAGTGGCATTGTTCCGAACGGAAAATGCGTTTAGCGCGACGATGTAGCCGCTAAATTGACCCGTCGCCCCGATTGGATTATCGAAGCGTCGGATACCAGAGACTAGCATCCGGTTGCCAGTTGGGGCAGCCATTCTTTTAACTTCAGTTGACGAAACGCCTCTGCCGTAAACGAAGAAGAAGCCTTGAGATGACTTCACAATGATGCTGAAGATGCCGTCTGTGAGATTGCTTGATTGAGGGAGGCGTCGGCTCAGTAATTGCTGGCTGATAAATCGCTCTGCTTGGTTTGTTGATGCAAGGTAATCCTGAACGATGGGGTCGTAGGCTAAGTGTAGTAGGATTCGGTTAAGCTGATCGGCATAGCTGTTCATCCGCGTGTTGATCTGACCAGCTGTGCTCGCAATGTAGTCTTGAAATCTCCTTTCAGTTTGGTTAAAGATATATGCATTGATGGTGGCCGACAACGCTATGAGAACAACATAGAAAAAGAACACCAGAGTCAGAACCTGTGCTCTGAGGGAAAGGCTTTGCCAGAATTTCCTCATGATAGGGTCTAAAGCAAACTGTCATCAAACAAAATCACCAGCAACCGTGACGTAGCAGCGTAGTTCACTCGACGCCTTTCGTAGCGATTTACCTGAACAGTTCAAGCAGAGCCCGCAATCGCATTAAGGAATTGTAGTTGCGATAGGGGGCGTGGTCAAAAACTCCTCTATAGGACTATGGATTGATTGTCCTTGTGCGAAGTGGTTATTGCAATCCAGATTAACGGAGATCCCACGAAACTCGCTGTTGCTGTTCTCTTTTCGCCACTAAGTGTTTCGGATACCGGCGATTTCGTTCGCTCTCTTTTCTCAGGACTGCTCCATGCTCCAACAAGGTTTCAGCCTCTAGTGATGTCGTGTTGCTTGCCCGAGAGTGAGTTCAAAGTTCAGCAATCGTCTGTTCCCTGAGGCGACATTCAGGCAGGAAGTGTGGTGATGAACCTCGCCCAAGCGCCGTCGCGCTGCGCTCAACACCTGTTCGTAATCGGCGCGGTCCGCCTCAAAGTGACCTGCCGTTTCGTAGGCTCTGCCCCGCGCGCAGGATTTCGATAGGGGGCGGCAATGACATTTGACGCGCCGCTTCCAGAGCGCGGGTGAAGTGCTCAAAGGCTTCATGCGGCGCGAACAACGCCTGCGCTCTTTCGCCGGCGCGTTGGGAGTACGCGAGTGCCTTTGCCCAGACCACGCCGGCGGAGAAGTGATAGGCGAGTTCGGCAGCCCGTGCGTCGAGCGCGTCGGCATAGATGCTTTCCAGGGAAGCATAGCCATGCTGACTCCCTCGCCCTTCAACGCGCTCCGAGCCGCGTTGAGCGCCTGATTGATTTCACTGCGCGCCTCGTTGCGCGGTGTAATGCGCTTCTAGCGTGTCGCGCGGCTGCCAGCCCAGCAGCCGCTTCGCCTTGTCGTTGCGGAACACGCCGTGCGGCAGGTCGGTGCCGATGTGGAAGTACTCGAACGGCGACGGTAGCGTAGCCACTTCGAGCGCGCAGCGGATCGCCCGCGCGGCGTCGCCCCACGAGATCGTCAGTGGATGGATACGCGGGCCGTAGAGCATAGTTGGCTCAACGAATTGGCAGAAGGTAAGCGCCGGCACGACCAGCCCGTAGTGTTCCGCGAAGATGCGGCAGATCTCCTGGCCGAAGTATTTGCTCATCATGTAGACCCAGTCCTTGCCCGGGCGCGGCGGCACGTCGTCCACGATGTCGTGATCCCAGTCGTAGCCGGTGCGGTCGTGCGCGCCGAGCATGAACGGGCCGGTATGCACCACGCGCTGGATGCCGTGCGCGACGGCGGCGCGCATCACGTTATACGCGCCGAGGGTGTTCACCAGGAAGGCGTCCGCCGGATCGTTGCGCAGCACCGTGCAGTTGATGATCGCGTCCATGCCCTCGCACGCCGCCATCACTTGGTCGGGATCGCGCACGTCCATGACGCGCCACTCGTGCGGCGGTTGGGGAATCTCCGGCATCGGCGCGCCCGGCGATTGCGGCTTGCCGGTCGCCAAGATCTCCTCGACCGGTTTAATGTCGGCCAAGCACAGGGCGTAGCTGGACGCGAGCTCGCGCGTCGTCGCTGCGGCCAGCGGCCCGCCCGCGCCCAGCAACGCCACCTTGCGGATGGCCGGTCGCGGCGGGATCGGCGCCGGGCGCGCAGGTGGCGCGGTCGCGCGCACCTCGGCGTGTCCGGCGAAATCGCGCCGTGGAGCGAAGGCGAACTCCTCCGGCGTCCGCGTGAACCGGAAGCGCGCGCGCGGGTCGGCCGAGGGCACGTGGACGATGAACCAGCCGTCCGCCGGATGTTTCAACGCTGCCTGGATCGCGGCAACGGCGTCGTCGGCGTGCACCCACATCGGGTCGAACGATTGGCCATCGGCGGTTGCGTCATCCACTACGTGGCCGAAGCGCAGGCAGACGGCCGAAAGTTGCGTGGAACGGGCCATCTCGCGCGTGCCCAGCTCGGCCAGCCAAGCGCACAGGTCGTCAAGATGTGGGGTGGGGCGCGGGCGCCAGCCCTCGTCCACGCGGAATTGTGCCGGCGCTTGGGCGAATAGCGCCAGCGAGCTGCCCAACACGACACGCTTGGCGCCGGCCTTCGCCGCAGCGTCCATCAACTGAAACGTGCCGCGGGTGGCATGGTCGAGCGTCGCTTCGTCGTTGGCCAGCCGGGTGTAGATCGGCGCGAGGTGAATCACGTCGGCGACTCCGTCACAGATCGCTTGGACGAAGGCCAGGTCGCGCAGGTCGCCCGCGCATGCCTCGATGCCTTCGGGGAGCGCGTGATCGAACTGCACATCTACGGCACGGATGCGTCGTGTGTTGCGTAGTGCCTCGATGGTGTAACGCGCCAAGAGGCTGTTGGCGCCGGTGATCAAAATCAAGTCGTTCATCCGAGGCAGGATGATAGACAAGCCGGCAGAAAGGGCAAGCGGCGACGTGCACGCAGCAACGGATCAGAGCGCCGGCTGCCAGTTTGGGATGAGGTCGTTCACGCGCAGCGCGCGGTCTGGGCCGGGCGCCGGCCAGCGGTTGGGATGCAGGATGCCGGCCAGAATCTCCACGCCGTCCACGATGCGCGGGCCGGGCCGGCTGAAATACGACGTGGCGTCCACGGCGTAGAGTTGCCACAAGTACGTTGCGGGCATGTCGCGCCAAATGTCGAGCGCGGCAGCGTTTTGGAACTCGCGCACGCTGCCGGCCAGGTCGAAGCCGCAGGGCATGGCAATCACGCATTCGGCCTGGGTGCGCACGACATCGTCCCACGTGCAGCGGAAGCTGGGCTTGCCTTTGCGACCGAGCACCGGGTTGCCGCCGGCGATCTCAATTTGCTCCGGCACCCAGTGGCCAGGGGCGAACGGCGGGTCGAGCCACTCCAGCGCAGCGACGGTCGGGCGATGGACGATGCCGGCCAGCGCTTCGCGCACGCGATCCAGCCGGTCGCGCAGTGCCTGCACGCGCGCCTTGGCCACGGCGCTCACCCCGGCTAGCTCGCCGACAGTGAGGATGGTTTGGAAGACGCCCTCGATGTCGGTCGGCTCCAGCGAGACGACGTGCGCCGGCCCTTCCCACTTGTGGCTGAGGTCGCGCACGGCAGCGCGCACCGTCGCATACGAGACGGCGCACACGTCGCATAGCTCTTGGGTCAGAATGAGGTCCGGCTTGGCGGCGTCGAGCCGGTCGGTGTGCAGGCCATAGAGGCTGAGGCCGTCGCGCAGTTGCTGCGATACGCGCGCGTCGATCTCCGCGCTGGTGAGCGCCGGGTTGACCTGGCCGTCCTCGCCGGTGACGCCGATACTGCTATACGTCATCACCGGCACGGTGGCGACGTCGGGCGGGTAGTCGCATTCGTGGCTGCGGCCGACGAGCGAATCGCGCAGGCCGAGCAGGCACACGATTTCTGTCGCACTGGGCAGAAGAGAGACGATGCGCATTTTTTGGTCGCTGGTTGTTGGTCGCTGGTATCTAACACTCCCGATCTCCAACTCCAATCTCCAACATCAATTTTCAATTTTTCAATTCTCAATTTTCAATTCTCACCTCCCGCCCCTCCTGCGACGAGCGGTAGATGGCGTCAATGATCTGCAGGCCGATCAAGCCGTGCTCGCCGGGCGACTCGGGCGCGGCGCCGCTCAGCACACAGTCCACGAAGTGGTGCACGGCGACGCGATGGCCGCTGACGCCGGCCGGCAAACGCGGCACGATCGCCGCCGGCTGATCGTTGATCAGTTTATACATCACCACGGTCTCGCCGTTCGGCGCACCGGTGTAGAAGTTCGCGCCGGCTTCGCTGCCGAACAGCCGCACGTAGAAGCCATCCTGCATCGGCTCGCGGTGCGACGCCCAAGCTGATTCGAACTGCAACACGGCGCCGTCGGCGAAGCGCACGAAACCGAGGCCCATGTCGTCCACGTTGAAGTTAGCCGGCTTGACGTCGCGTGGCTTGGTCTTTTGCCCGCGCGGGCCGAACTCGGCGAACGCCGCGCCGCTCACCGCGACCGGCTGTGGATAGCCCATCAGCCAAAGCGCCAGGTCGAGCACGTGCACGCCCAGGTCAATCAGCGCGCCGCCGCCGGCCCGCTCCTTCTGCGTGAACCATTGGCCATGCGTCGGAATCCATCCTTCGCGCAGCCAGCCGGCCTTCGCCGCGTAGATGTGGCCGAAGTCGCCGGCGCGGATTTGGCCCTTCAGCCAGACGATCTCCGGGCGATAGCGGTGGTTGTAACACACCATCAGCGTCTTGTTCGCCGCGCGGGCTGCCTCGATCATGCGCCGGCCGGCCTCGACCGACACGGCGAGCGGCTTTTCGCACAGCACATGCTTGCCGTGCGCAAACGCTTCCAGAGCGACCGGCTCGTGCAGCCAGTTGGGCAAGGCGATGCTGATGGCGTCTATTTCGCTCGACTTCAGCACGTCGTGATAGTCGGTGAAGCGGCGCGACTCGGGGATGTTGAACCGCTCGCCGCGCTCCTTCAGGATGGCCGGGTTTACGTCGCAGATCGCGGCCAGTTCACAGCTCGGGTGGGTCTGGTAGCCCTCGATGTGATTCCAACCCACGCCCACGCCGATGACCGCCGCGCGGAGTTTCGATGAAGGCGTCATAGTGGTGTGTCCTAATGCGACCTGAGACTCCCCACTCCCTACTTCCTTCGTAAGTGGGGAGTCGGGAGTGGGGAGTTGCAGCTCACGTCAATTCTGCTAGGGCTTCCACCAGCGCGTCAATTTCCTCGCGCGTGTTCGTCTCGGTACAACACAGCAACATGTGATCCTGAAGTTCGGGGTAATCCTGGCCTAGGTCGTAGCCGCCGATGATGTCATGCTCATCGAGCAGATAGTCGTTAATCTCCTTCACCGGCGCCGGGCAGGCCACGACGAACTCGTTGAAGAACGGCTTATCCGTCCAGACGCGCCAGCTGTCCAACTTGCCGATGCGGTCGGCGGCGTAATGGGCTTTCTGGTAGCACAGATGTGCCACCTGGCGCAGGCCATACTTGCCCATTACGCTCATATACACGCAGGCCGCGAGCGCCATCAAGCCCTGGTTGGTGCAGATGTTGCTGGTTGCTTTCTCGCGGCGGATGTCCTGCTCGCGCGTCTTGAGCGTGAGCACGTAGCCGCGCTTGCCCTCGCGATCCACCGTCTCGCCGACGATCCGGCCGGGAATGCGGCGCATGAACTCGCGGCGGGTGCAGAAGAAGCCGAGGTACGGCCCGCCGAAGCTCAGCGGGATGCCCAGTGGCTGCCCTTCGCCGACGACGACATCCGCGCCGTATTCCGCCGGCGGCTTGAACAGCCCGAGCGAGATCGGGTTGACCACAGCGATGAACAATCCCCCGGCAGCGTGAATGCGGTCGGCCAACCCGTTCACTTCCTCGAACTGGCCGAAGAAGTTCGGGTTCTGGATGCAGACGCAGGCGGTGTTCAGGTCAATCAGGTCGGTCAGGTCGGTCGAGTTGGTTTGGTTGGTCGAGTTGGTCAGGTCGGTCTCGACGATCTGAATGTTCGGATGGAACTGCGTGTATGTGCAGAGCACGCGGCGGTAGTGTGGATGGATGGCGCGCGAGACGATCACTTTGCGACGCTGCGTGATGGCCATCGCCATCAGCACGGCTTCGGCAAATGCCGTCGCACCGTCATAGTGCGAGGCTGTGCTGATCTCCATGCCGGTCAGCGCGCTCATCATGCTCTGGAACTCGAAGATGGCCTGCAGCGTGCCCTGGCTGACCTCCGGCTGATAGGGCGTGTAGGCAGTGAAGAACTCGCCGCGCCGGATGATGTGATCCACCAGACTGGGGATGTAATGATTGTAAGCGCCGGCGCCGAGGAAGCAGGCGTGATGGTTGACGTCGGCATTGGCGTCGGCCAATGCGCCCAGCTCCCACATCGCCTCCATCTCGGTCACGGCTTCGGGCAGGTTCAGCCGGGGGAAGCGAAACTTCTCCGGGATCGCCTCGAACAGGTCTTCGATGCGTTCGACGCCGATGCGCGCGAGCATCTCGCGGCGTTCTTCGTCGGTGTGAGGGATATAGTTCATGGTGAATTGAAAATTGAAAATTGAAAATTGGATAAAGGAGGACTTCCTTTCTCAATTCTCAATTTTCAATTCTCAATTCCTAATTTTCGGTTTCCTTCAACAGTTGTTCGTAGGCAGCCGCGTCGAGCAGGTTGTTGAATTCGGCGATGTCGTCGGGCCTGATGCGGATCATCCAGCCGGCCTGGTAGGGATCCTGGTTGATCGTCTCCGGCTTGCTCTCGAGTTGGGTGTTCACGGCAGTGATTGTGCCGCTGACCGGCATATAAACGTCGGATGCGGCTTTGACCGACTCCACCACGCCGAACGCTTCGCCGGCTTTATACGTTGCGCCGACGCGCGGCAGTTCCACGTAGACCAGATCGTTCATCGCAGCCTGCGCGTGGTCGCTGATGCCGCACACAATCTCATCACCTTCAATGCGCGCCCATTCGTGGGTTTTCAAATAGCGCGCGGATGGGTCAATTTTGGATGCCATGTCGTTTCTCTCTGTGAGTTCGAGGTCGTTCTGTGGGTTGGCGCCGCGATGCATAGGCTCGCGTGTTATGCTCTTCCCGCGCGAATGATACCAAAGCGATCCGGGTATGTTAGAGTTTCGCTCCTTGGGCGAGGTTCACAGCGTCCTAATCCGGCGAGGGTAGGATAGGGCGTCTGTGACTTCCCGTCAGTTCTGAGGTGGCATCACATGTCGAGTGTGGTTGCAACGGCGCAAGCCAGCAGCGTAGCGCCTGACGTCGAGCGTGGCGCGACGACTGCGCCGGTCGCCTTCGCCAGCCGCCTGAGCGTCTGGTGCAACCGGCTGATCGAAGCCGGCTGGCTGGCGGCGATCATCGTTGTGCCGTTGTTCTTCAACATCTACTCCAGCCGGGTGTTCGAACCCGACAAGCTGACCACCCTGCGCTCGATCGCCCTGGTCATGGCCATGGCCTGGGTCGTGAAGTGGCTCGAAGAGTTCCGCAACCCGAACCGCGACCGCAGCGTGACCTGGCGCACACCGCTCGTGTTGCCCACGCTGATCATCATCGTCGTCTACATGATCAGCACCGCGCTTTCGATCGCGCCGCGCACCAGCTTGCTCGGGTCATACCAGCGCCTGCAGGGCACCTACACCACGTTCGCCTACATCGTGGTTTTCTTGATGATCCTGCAAGGGATGCGCCGGCGCGCGCAACTGGATCGGCTGATCACGCTTATCATCATCATCTCGCTGCCGGTCGCGATCTACGGCCTCTTGCAGCGCCTGCAGCTCGACCCGCTGCCGTGGGGCGGCGACACGGTGGAGCGCGTGGCCGGCAACATGGGCAACTCGATCTTCATCGCCGCCTACCTGGTGATGGCATTCTTCATCACCTTCTACCGCATCGCCGACAGCTTCGCGTCCATTCTGCAGAACGAACAGCCGCGCTGGTCGGACGTGGTGCGCGCGGCGTGCTACATCCTGGTCGCGCTGTTCAACGCCATCGTCGTGCTGATCCTGGCGGGCAGCCGCGGGCCGCAGCTCGGCTGGCTGGGCGGCGTGCTGTTCGTGGCCTTGCTGCTGGTGCAACTCGTTCGCCGCCGTCAGACCCGGCTCCGGCTCACCATCGGGCTGATCGGCCTCGGCATCGCCGGATTAGCTTTCCTATATTTCATCAACGTCACGCGCAATGATCCGAGCTACGAATGGCTGCGCCAGTTCCCGCTCTTCCGTCGTCTGGGCACTGTGCTGACGACGCAAGAGGGCACCAACGCCGTGCGCGTGTTGATCTGGGAAGGTGCGGCCAACCTGGTCGCGCCACACGACCCGATCACCCGGCCGGACGGCACGCCGGATGCTTTCAACGCCATCCGGCCGCTCATCGGCTATGGGCCGGAATCCATGTACGTCGCCTACAACCGCTTCTACCCGCCGGCGCTGGCGAACTTCGAGGCGCGCAATGCCTCGCCCGACCGCAGCCACAACGAGACGTGGGATGCGTTGGTCATCACCGGCGTCTTCGGCCTGCTCGCCTACATGTTCCTGTTCGGCAGCGTGCTCTACTACGGCTTTCGCTGGATTGGGCTGATCGCGTCGCGATTCGAGGCGCAACTGTTCGTCGTGATGTGGATCGCCGGCGCGGCGCTGTTCGGCCTGGGCGCGGTCGTCGCCGGCCACCGGGAGCTGTTCGGCATCGCCATAGGTGCCGGTGTGGTGTTCGGCCTGACCGTCTTCTTGTTCGTCAGCGCCATCATCAACGCGCGCCGCGGTGACGACGAAGCGCTGCCCGTCCAGCTTTCGCTGCGCGATCAGTTGTTGCTTATCGCCATCGTCTCCACCATCATCGCGCACTTCGTCGAGATTCACACCGGCATCGCCGTCGCGGCGACGCGGACGTACTTCTGGACGCTGATCGGCGTGATGGTCGTGGTCGGCGCCGGCCTGCTTCGGAGCGACATGCCGGAGGTGATGGACGGAAAGTCGGAAGCCGAAGCCGGCGCGGTGAAACCTGCAGCGTCCACGAGCGCCGGTTTGGGGGATGGTCGCCAGGCTGCGGGCGGCACGCGGCGACAACGCCGCGCTGCGCAACAACGCGCGGCCGCAGCGCGGCGCACGGCGGCGCCGGCTAGACGAGGCTTCATACTGCCGAGCTGGTTCGGCACCGTGGCAGCCTATGGGCTGTTCCTGGGCCTGATCCTCGGCATCATGGCCTTCGATTTCACCAACAACATCGAACGCAGCACGGCTGCCGGCCAGGTCTTCATCAACGCGATGACCCGCGTGAAGGGACAACCGAGCTTCGGCGTGCTGACCATGTTCCTCATCACGCTCATCGTTGGCCTTGCCGTCATCTTGGCCGAGCTGCGATCGGGCGGCGTGCTGCGCGACAATGAGCACACGGTCGCCGCCGGCGCGCTCATCGCCTCGTTGGCCATGTTCGTGTGGGTGGCGTTCGGCACGTTCATCGCCGGCCGGCTGGTGGCGTTCTTCACCTCGCCGCAAAACTCGGTCAGCGGCGTGCTCAGCATCGCCGATCAATTGGCCGCCTTCCCGGCCTACGTGTATCTGCTGATCGCCGCAGTGATGATCGGCAGCGCCTTCTTGCTGCGCAGCGAAGAGCCGACCTTGCCCGCGAAGGGTGCGTCCTATGCCGGCTTGACCGGGCTGTTCGTCGGCGCGATCGCCGTGCCCATCGCCGTCGCCTACAGCAACCTGCAGCCGATCGCCGCCGACATCGTTTACAAGCAAGCCAGCCCGTGGGATCAAGACGGGTCACGCGAGTTGGTGCAAGGCACCGGCATCCAAGGCTGGGACTTGGCCATCGAGCATTATCGCCGTTCGATCCAGCTCGCGCCGAACGAGGACTTCTACTATTTGTGGCTGGGGCGTGCGTTGTTGGAAAAGGCGAAGACCACGCCGAACCCATCGCAAGCCAAGACCATCCCCGAAGACGCGCCGTTCACGCACATCATCGGGGATGAGCCGGAGAACTGGAATCGCCCGTATGGCTCCGATGCGTTGCCCTCCGCCAGCCTGAGCCGCCAGGACCTGCTCACGGCAGCGCGCATCATCTTGGAGGAAGCGCGCGTCATCAACCCGTTCAACACCGACCACAGCGCGAACCTAGCCCGCATGTGGCAGCAGTCGGGTGATATCGTCCGGGCGGAATTGGATATGGAGCGCGCGCGGCCCAACCCAGACCCCGCGCGGATCGCCGAACTGGTGGCTGATGCGCAGCGGCGCTACGAAAACGCCTCGAAGGAATATGCGACGGCCACGCGCCTGAGCCCGAACAATGCGCAGTTGTGGAACGAGTGGGCCAGCCTGTATCTCTCCCGGCTGGGCAGCCTGGAGGAAGCCAAGGTCCGGCTCGACCGCTCACTCGCGCTCGACAAGAAATTCAGCCAGACGTATCTGCTGCGCGCCGCATGGCATGTGGAGAAAGCGCGCACGCTCGACCGGCAGACGAACCAGGCCGAATGGCGCGCCGAACTGGAGCGCGCGCGTGAGGAACTCAACCAGGCCGTGGCCGTTGATCCTAATTCGCTCCAAGCCTACCAGGAGCTGGCGCGCATCGCGTTGGATTTGGGCGACACGCAGGCTGCGATCAACGCGTTGCAGGCCATGCTGGTGCGCAACCCGAACGACTGGAACACGCTCAAGAACCTGGCCGTGCTCTACAGCGACACGCGCCAGATCACGCTGGCAGTCGAATATGCCCGGCGCGCGCTCGAACGGGCGCCGGCCGATCAGCAGCTCATGCTCAGTTCGTTCATTCAGCAACTCGGCTCACCCTGAGCAACCGGCTCAAAGCTCACAGCCCATAGCTCACAGCTCACAGCTCACAAACATGGTCGAACTGCTCCTCCTCTTCTTCGGTGCGCTGGTGATCACCATTGCGGCTACGCCGGTGAGCAAGTGGCTCGCGCCGCGCGTCGGCGTAGTTGCCCATCCGCGCGCGCGTGACATTCACACCAAGCCGGTGCCGAAGCTCGGCGGGCTGGCCATCCTGCTCAGTGTGCTGGTCGCAGCGCTGGTGCTGGGTCGCCAGCTCGAGTTCCGGCAACTCGCGGCCATCGTCGTGGCGGCAACGTTGATGTCGTTCATGGGCCTGATGGATGACCGCTTCACGTTGAACGCCTACGTCAAGCTAGTCATCCAGGTGTGTGCTGCCGTGATGGTCTATCTGTTCGGCGTGCGCGTCATGATGTTCAGCAACCCGGTGCTGGATGCGTTCCTCACCGTGGTCTGGATCGTCGGCATCACCAACGCCATGAACTTCCTGGACAACATGGATGGATTGCTGGCCGGCGTCAGCGCCGTGATCTCATCCTTCTTCCTGGTGCTGGCCATCATCAACGGGCAATACCTGGTGGGCCTGCTCAGCGCGGCCGTGCTGGGCGCATGCGTCGGATTTTTGGTGTGGAACTTCAACCCGGCGAGCGTGTTCATGGGCGACTCGGGCAGCATGTTCCTCGGCTTTCTGCTGGCGTGCATCGCCGTCAAGCTGCGCTTCCTGGGTCAGAGCCCAATGGTTTCGTGGATGGTGCCGGTGATCCTGATGGGCTTGCCGATCTTCGACATGACGCTGGTGACCCTCTCGCGCCTGCGCCGCGGCAGGAACCCGTTCACCTCGCCGGGCAAAGATCACACCTCGCACCGCATCGCCAACCACGGCTTCACCCGGCGCGAAGCCGTGATGATCCTGTACTTGGTGTGTGGCGCGTTGGGCATCACGGCAGTCATCGCCTCTGTCGCCAACGTCTGGGCCAACCTGATCATCGCCGTGGCGCTGTTGGGCATAGGGGGGTATATGCTGTGGTTCATGGAGTTTGGACCTTGGAAGCTGGCAACGATAGACTGGGAACGCCTGGTGCCGGAAGCGCCCTCCGGCGCGCTGCGGCCCGCTCCGTCGCCTACCGAACCGATCAGCGCATCGCAGTCCTAGGGCTCGGCTACGTCGGCCTGCCGTTGGCCGTGGCGTTTGCCAAGGCCGGCCGGAGCGTCGTCGGCGTAGATGTGGATGCGCGCAAGGTGGCGCAGCTCAACGCCGGCAAGAGCTACATCGCCGATGTGTCGGGCGAAGACGTCGCGCAGGTCGTGCAGGCCGGCGCGTTCACTGCCTCCAGCAGCTACGACGTCCTGTGCGAATGCGATGTAATTTTCATCTGCGTGCCGACGCCGTTTGACGCCATGCGTGCGCCGGATCTGTCGTATGTCGTCAGCGCGGCTGAGGGCATCCAACCCCGCCTCTCGCGCGGCCAGCTCGTCATCCTCCAGAGCACCACCTATCCCGGCACAACGCAGGAGATCGTGCAGCCGATCCTCGAGCGCGGTGGCCTTAAGGCAGGCGTAGACTTCGACCTGGCCTTCTGTCCCGAACGCATTGACCCCGGGCGCACGGATTGGACGGTGTCGAACACGCCCAAGGTGGTCGGCGGGGTGACCCATGAGAGCACGCAGCGCGCGGCCGTCGTGTTGGGCGCGCTGGGCGCGCCGGTGCATTGCGTGTCGTCGCCGCGCGCAGCCGAGATGACCAAGCTGCTGGAGAACATCTTTCGCGCAGTCAACATCGCGCTGGTGAACGAGCTGGCGTTGTTGAGCGAACGCATGGGCATTGACATCTGGGAAGTGATCGAGGCAGCCAAGACCAAGCCCTTCGGCTTCATGCCCTTCACGCCGGGGGCAGGGGTAGGTGGGCACTGCATCGGCGTGGATCCCTACTATTTGTCGTGGAAGGCGCGCGAATACGACTTCTACACCAAGTTCATCGAGCTGGCTGCCGAGATGAACCAGAGCATGCCTTTTCACGTCGTGGATTTGATCGAGCAGGCGCTCGACCGGCTGCACGTGGCCATGCGCGACGCAACGGTGATGGTGTTGGGCGTGGCCTTCAAGCGCGACGTGGACGACCCGCGCAACTCGCCGGCCGAACGCGTGATCGAGTTGTTGCTGCGGCGCGGCGCCAAGGTCATATACCACGATCCCTATGTGCCGCGGTTCCATGTCGGGGGCAACGTCTTCTACCGTGAGCCGGTCGCGCTGTTGTCCCAGCCGTTGAGCGAGGCGAATCTGCGCAAGGCGCACTGCGCTGTGATCGTCACCGGACATCGTGTGGTGGATTACGGATTCGTGGTGCGCACGGCGCCGTCGGTGGTAGATTGTTGCAATGCGACTGCAGCCGTGGACGGCGATAAGCGCCATGTGGTGCGCTTGGGCGTGGGGCACTGAGATCGCGCAGCTGGTTGTGTGCGCGATCCAGCGTGCGCTCCCATCGGCCGGGTGCGACTAATAACGACGACGGATGAACGCCGAGCTGCCGTATTACCTGGCTTTCGCGCGCGTCAAGGGCATCGGCGCTGTGCGTGTTCGGAAGCTGAAAGCACACTTCGGCTCGTTGCAGCTCGCGTGGTCTGCCGGTGAGTTCGACCTGACCGCAGCCGGCCTGGACGCGAGGACGATCGGAGCGCTGGCCCAGGCGCGCCGGAGTATCGTCCCGGAGCAAGAGGTCGAACGCTTAGCAAACGTCGGCGCGACGGCATTCACGTGGGAAGACGCCGGCTATCCTAAATTGCTGCGGGAAGTGGCCGATCCGCCGCCGGTGTTATTCGTGAAGGGTGCGCTGGCCGAAGCAGACGCGTGGGCGGTGAGCATCGTCGGCACGCGCCGCGCGACGGTGTATGGCCGAGAGGTAGCGGAGATGTTAGCCGGTGAGCTGGCGCGTAACAACATCACCATCGTCAGCGGCATGGCCCGTGGGATTGATGCCGTCGCTCACCAGGCGGCACTGAAGGCCGGCGGCCGCACCTTGGCCGTGCTGGGCTGCGGCGTAGACGTGGTATATCCGCCCGAACATCGCAAGTTGGCGCAACAGATCGCTGAGAACGGCGCGCTGGTCAGCGACTATCCGATCGGCACGCCGCCGGACGCGGCGAATTTCCCGCCGCGCAACCGCATCATCAGCGGGCTCAGCTTGGGCGTGGTGGTGGTTGAAGCCGATGAGCACAGCGGCGCGCTGATCACCGCCGAGTTCGCTGCTGAACAGGGCCGCGATGTGTTTGCCGTGCCGGGGAACATCTTCAACCGCACCAGCCGCGGCACCAACCGGCTCATTCAGCAAGGCGCGCACATCGTGCTCGATGTGCAGAGCGTCTTGGAGGAGTTGAACCTCAACATGGTGGCGGATCGTGTGGAGGTCGAAGCCGCGGTGCCGGAGAACGATACCGAGCGAGAGATCCTGGCGCGTCTCTCGCACGAGCCGACGCAGGTGGACGAGCTGGTGCGCGCGCTTGCGATGCCTGCTGCCGACGTCACGGCGACGCTGGCGCTGATGGAGCTAAAAGGGCTGGTGCGCCAGGCGACCGGCACGAGCTACGTCCTGGCGCGCGAAGCGCGTGTGGCGTATCGGGTGGATTGAAGGTCAGGGGCCAGGGATCAGGGGTCGGGGGTCAGGGGCCAGGGGTCAGGTCAATCACCGGTTACCAGTTACCAATTACCAATCATCAATCATCAATCATCAATCATCAATCATTACTCACCACTCATCGAGACATGTATCACGCACTCATCATGGCCGGCGGGAGCGGCACGCGCCTTTGGCCGCTCAGTCGCAAAGATCGCCCCAAGCAATCGTTGGCGCTCGTCGAAGAACGGACGATGTTTCAAGTGACCGTCTATCGGCTGCAGCCGCTCATTCCACTGGAACGCGTGCATGTGGTCACCAATGCACAGATGGCTGCGATCTTCAAGGAGCAGGTGCCGGACATCCCGGAGGCCAACTACATCATCGAGCCCAGCGCGAAGGATAACGGCCCGGCGGTCGGCCTGGCCCTCACGCACATCGCGCATGCCGACCCGGATGCCACGGTAGCGATCCTAACCGCCGACCATCACATCGGTAAGACGGCGGAATTCCATAGGGCGTTGCAGGCAGCCTACGAAGTTGCCCAAGATGACTACATCGTCACCCTCGGCATCATGCCGACGTATCCTTCGACCGGCTTCGGCTACATCGAGCGCGGCGATGCGATGGAGACGCGATACGGCCTCGAAGTCTTTCACGCCCGGCGCTTCACCGAGAAGCCGCAGTTGGAGTTGGCAGAGGCGTATCTCGCCGATGGCCGGCATTCCTGGAACAGCGGCATGTTCATCATGAAGTGCCGTGTCGGGTTGCACGAATTCGAGCGCCAACAGCCGGAATTCGCTGCGGCCCTGGCTCGGCTGGCGACGACGATCGGCAGCCCGACCTACGACGATGCGCTTCGAGCCGCTTGGGATGTCGCGCCGAAGAAGTCCATAGACTATGCCATCATGGAAGGCGCCGAGCGCGTCGCCGTCATCCCGGTAGATATTGACTGGAGCGACATCGGCAGTTGGGCTTCGCTGTTGGACATCCTGCCCAAAGATGCGCAGGGCAACGCGTTCTTCGGCGATCAGGTTCTGGCGATCGAGACCAGCAACACCCTGGTGCGCACCAGCAACCGCTTCGTCGCCGTCATGGGCTTGAAAGACGCCGTCATTGTGGATACGCCCGATGCGTTGCTGGTATGCTCACTGGATCGCGTCGCCGATCTCAAGCAGATCGTGGAACGGCTGCGCCAGGCGCGGCGTGACGATCTGCTCTGAACGCATGCTTGCCGATTACGCTCGAATTTTGCTGCGGCGTTGGTGGCTGGTGCTGCTGCCGGCTGCGCTGATCTTAGCGGTCACGCTGCTCACGACGCGGCCGACGCCGCCGACCTACGTTGTGACGATGTCGTTCGCGGTCGGCCTCCCGCCGGAGCCGCTGCGCGAGCAGGCATACAACTACGACCGGCATTACAACTGGCTGGCGTCGGAGTATGTCACGCAAGGCTTCTCGCTGATCATCGGCAAAGGCGCGTTCGCCGATAACGTGGCCAAGCGGCTGGCGCAGCGCGATGTAACGCTGCCCGCCCCGCTCGCCGGCGCGATTCGTTCGGAGTATCGCTCGAGCGTGATGGTCGTCTATGTGTCGTGGCCCGATCCTGAGATCGCGGCGCAGATCGCCCAAGCGGTGGTGGACGAGTTGAACGAGAACTACGAAGCCTACTGGCCGCAACTGAAGGGCGCAGGCGCTTCGCCGGTGCGGCTCATGGATCCGATCGTGCCCGTGCCGACGGCGGCGCCCCTACGCGATCGCTTCGACTTGCCGGTGCGCATCGTACTCGGCTTGCTCGGCGGTGCAGCGCTGGTCTTGTTGTGGCATCATTTCGACCCAGTCATCAGGGAGCGCCACGAAATTGAACGCATGGGGCTGAACGTCATCGGCGAAATCCCTGAGCGGCTTTAGAGGTTGCTCGCGAAAGATGGAGCTACAAGACTATCTTCAGATCATCAAGCGGCGCTGGTGGATCGTCGTGCTAACGGCGCTGATCGCAGCGGCCAGCGCGTTCGTCTTCAGCCGGCTGCAGACACCGATTTACAAGTCTTCCATGAAACTGACGATCCAGCCGGCGCGCACCGACTTCGGCCAAACCCAAGCTGCCAAACAGTTGCTGCTGTCCTACATCAGCATCATTCGCACCGAGCGCAATGCGGCGGAGGTCGGTAAGCGCTTGCAGTTGGACTACTCGCCGGCCTACATCTACGGCCAGACGCGCATGGCCGACGACGCTGCCAGCTACGGCGTGGAGATCGAAGTGCGCGATTACGATGGCGAGACGGCCAATCGCATCGCACGGGAGTGGGCGCAGTTGTTCGTCGAGTTTCGCAACCGCGACAACGCCAAGCAGCGCCGCGAGGATCGCGTCGAAGCGATCATGGGCGACGACCCGCGCTACGTTCAGGATTACCCGCGCACCGGCGTGAACACAGCAGCAGGTGGGCTGTTGGGCTTGGCTGCCGGTGTGGCGATCGTGGTGATGCTCGAATGGCGCCAATCCGCGCTGCTGCGCACGCCAAAGGACGTCGAACGCAACCTGGCGCTCCCCGTCGTCGGCGCTATCCCGGCCGATTGATCTACCATGAATCTCATTACACTCACCGAACCGAAATCGCCCGCTGCGGAGGCGTATCGCACGCTGCGCACGAACCTGCACTTCGCCATGCTCGATGCGCCGTTGCGGACGTTGCTTGTCGCTTCGCCGGATTCGGGCCGGACTGCGGCGAAGGTGCTGGCAAATTTGGCCGTCACGCTGGCGCAAATCGGGAAGCGCATCGTCGCCGTGGACGCCGATCTGCGCGAGCCGGCGTTGCACGCCGCCTTCGACGTGCCGAACGCGACCGGCCTGGCCGATTGGCTTGAAAGCAGCGTGAACGGCTCGGGCGAGCCTCCCTTACGCCCGACGGCGCTGCCGAACCTGAGCGTGTTGACCAGCGGGACGCTACCGGCCATCCCTGCGGATCTCATCAGTTCAGATCGCATGGCCCGCGCCATCGAGCGATTGGCCGGCATGGCCGACTTAGTGCTGTTCAGCGCGCCGCCACTTGGCCAATTCAGCGATGCCGCCGTGCTGGCTTCGCGCGTGGATGGTGTGTTGCTCGTCGTGGAGGCCGGCAAGACGCGGCGCGACGGCGCGCAACAGGCGAAAGATATCCTCGCTCGCGCACATGCGCGGCTGATCGGCGCCGTGATGTTGGGCGCGAAGTGAAATTACGATCACGCGTCGGGTATAATCTTCATGCTAACTCGTGGAGAAGGTCCTCGATCGCGTGATACATCGCCCAACCCAAACCTCAGACTACTGGTCCGCCCTTACGATCACCGCGGACGATGCTGAGTTTCTTTACGGTTTCATTCTCGAAGCAGGCAAACCCCAACGCATTGCCGATTTAGCGCAAGCGCTTATCCGCCACCGTGTTGAGCAAGAGAACGCCACCTTGCGTCGCCAATGGTCCGGCAACAACGTCTATCAGCCGAAGAAGCGCTATACAGTTGGCGAACGACTCGTCTTTCCCGCTTTGAAATTCGCTTCCGGCCAGGTCGTTGATGTGCGTCCGGGCAACAATCCCGACCTGGGCGAGTTCGAGGTCATCGCCGTGCAATTCGATGATGGCCGGCGCCGTGAATTCGCAGCCAACTATCAGCGCCCGCATCGGTTGAACGACGAAGATGCAACTGCGTTGTTCGATGCCGCGCACCTTAAATCGCCGGAGGAGTTGTATGAAACGCACGGCCAGCAGGTCGCTGCCGTGCTCGCGGCTGCGCTCGAGAGCAACAACGAGTTCATTCGCATCGGCGACGAGTGGTTCTTGCGCGCGATGATGGCCGAGGTAAACATCGGCCATCTGAACTTGGCCGAAGCCGTGCTCGACATGGCGAACGGCGGGCCGCTGACGACAGACGTCATCCTGCGTGACCTAGGGCTCCCGCCAGACATCGGCGCGAACGTGCAGGCGGCCTCGCTGAACAACGCGCTGGCGATGGATTCGCGCTTCGACGAAGTCAGCCTGAACGACACGCCGGCCTGGTTCCTGCGGCGGTTGGAGCCGGCGGAGGTGCGGGAGATGCCGGAGCCGCTGCGCGCCGAGCGTTTACCCGGACGCACCACCATCAGCCCTGAATTGGCCGCCCTGGCCCGCGAGCTGGACGATGAGCTGGAATTCGACGAAGCGACGCCGGTCGCGCCGGCGCGAAGCGCGACGCTCATCTTGACCTTCCCGCATCGCCGCGCCGGCACGCTGGGCTGGTCGCGCGCCGCGGCGTCGGTTTTGCCGCAATCGCGCAAGCCGCGCATCCCCATGCGCTTCAAAGATCGCCTGACACAAAAAGAAATGACCGTCTGGCTGGTGCGCGAGGGGCGCTACATTTGGGGGCTGGGCGATTGGTTCAAGGCCAATGACCTCCCCGCCGGCGCCTACATCGAGCTGGCGCGCAGCGACGCCGAGAACATCGTGTGGATAGACTATCGCCGGCGCAGGCCCAAGCGCGAGTGGGTGCGCGTCGCCAGCGTGCGCGATGGGCGATTGCACCTGGAGACGGCACAGCGCGCCGTGGCCTGCGAGGTGGATGAGTTAATGTCGGTGTTCGTGGACGACCCGCGCGCGCTCGATGCGCTGCGCAGCGAACGCCGGCGCGATGTGATGCAAGCGGTGCGCGAGGCCTTCCCGGAAATCGCCAAGCTCAGCCCGCAGGGCAACGTGCACGCCCGCACGCTCTACGCCGTGGTGAACGTGATCACACGCAGTGCGCCGACCGACGTGTTCGCCGCGCTGACGGCGATTGGCGCCTATGTGCCGGTGGGAGACAACTACTGGCATTTGGGCGAGCGTTGATGTGACTGGCTGTGAGCCTACGAACGATGAAGCTGCTGAGACCGACCGAGAACACGCCCTTTCACATTGACTACTCCTGGTTCGAGAAGAACGGCCAGGATGTAAACGTGCTGATTTACAAATGCTTGACGCCGGAACAGCAGGAACGGCTGGCCGGCGTGCCGGTGGACGAGGCGCTCGACTTCGTGGACGAGGACACCGGCGAGGTGAAGCGTGTGACGCGCGCGATGCAGATGCTCCGCACCGAGCGCGCCGACGATCCGACGTTCATCAGCCCGCGTTTGCCCCTGGCCGAGTCCGTCTTCCGCGTCTTCTTGCTCAACGACAACCAGCCGCTGACGCCGGTCGAATTGGCAGCGCGCATCGGGCGCAAGCCGTCCGAGATCCTCGCCCAGCTTGGCGGCCGCGCTGTTTATAATGGCATCCGGCCGATTATGAACTAGCCCCCGTAGCTCAACAGGATAGAGCAGGGCACTTCTAATGCCGAGGTTGTGAGTTCGAGTCTCGCCGGGGGCGTTCCTCACCATCAACCTCTCCGAAGGTATAGCTGGTTCTCTGTGGTGAACGAGCTTAAAGTTGGGTTGGCTACGCCACAGCACGGCCCGACTGCGTAAGCGCATGTTTCGACCCGTCCGAGAACCGCCTCAGAAGAGTTTTCGCCTGCCGGAGATTCGTTCCGCTGCGTCGAACGTCGTCAAGGCGTTCGGGTTGATCTGGCAGGCGCATCCGCCCAGCACGCTCGGCATGGCCGGCGTGACGTTGTTGCGCGCGGGCCTGCCGGCGGCGCAGGCCTGGGCCGGCAAGCTCATCGTAGACGGTGTGGTAGAAGCCATCGGGCGCGTCCCGTCCGCCGACTTTTGGACGGCGTTGCAGCCGGTGTTGCCGTTTTTGGTCTTGGAGTTCATCCTGGTGACCGCCAGCGCGGTCTTGAATCAAATGCGCAGCTTGTTCGAGCACGTACTGCATGCGCACCTATCGCACACCATCAACACCGCCATCATCCGCAAGTCGCTCACGCTGGACTTGTATTTCTTCGAAAACGCAGAGTACTATGACAAGTTGGAGAACGCCCGGCGCGAGGCTGACCACCGGGCGCTGAGCATTCTGAACGATGGCTTCTCGCTCGTGCAAAACGCGATCACCCTGGCATCATTCGTCGCGCTGCTGCTCGCCTTCAGCCCGCTGCTGGCGCTGCTGCTGTTGGGCGCGACGCTCCCGCTCTTCATCGCGCAGACGCGCTTCAGCGAATTACGCTTCCGGCTGCTCACCTGGCGCGCGCCCGAGGCGCGGCGCATGATGTATCTGGAACGCTTGCTCACCGATAGCGAGAGCGCCAAAGAGGTCAAGCTATTCGGCCTGGGTGAGCCTTTGCTCAGGCGCTACCACGATCTGTTCTGGAAGTTCTACACCGAGGATACCGCGCTGGCCAAGCGGCGCAGCGCGATCAGCGTCGGCTTCGGTGTGCTCACCAGCCTGTCTTACTACGCAGCCTATGCGTGGATCGTCTTTCGCACCGTCACCGGCGCCATCACCCTGGGGAGCATGACGCTCTACCTGACGGTCTTCCGCCAGAGCCAGAGCACATTTCAGGGCATGCTGCAAAGCATGAACGCGCTCTACGAGAGCGCGTTGTTCATGAGCAACCTATACGGCTTCCTCAGCCTGCAACCGCAGATGAAAGCGTCGAACGCGCCGTTGAAGGTGCCGCGCCCGATCGTTCGCGGCATCGAGTTCCGCAACGTGTCCTTCAAGTATCCGGGCCGGTCTGAGTGGGCGCTGCGCAACGTCTCGGTGACCATCGCTCCCGGCGAGAAGCTGGCGCTGGTTGGGGCGAACGGCGCCGGCAAAACTACCTTCATCAAGCTGCTCACGCGGCTCTACGACCCGACCGAGGGCCAAATCTTGCTCGACGGCGTGGACCTGCGCGAGTACGACATTGACGATTTGCGCTTGCGCATCGGCGTGATCTTCCAGGACTTCGTGCGCTACATGATGACCGCCGGCGAGAACATTGGCTTCGGGCAAATCGAGGCGCTGGACGACCGGCCGCGCATCGAGCGCGCGGCGCAGAAGGGTGGGGCAGACGAGGTGATCGCTACGCTGCCGCAGGGTTACGACACGATGCTCGGCGCGTGGTTCGAGCGCGGGCGCGAACTCAGCGGAGGCCAGTGGCAAAAGATCGCGCTGGGCCGCGCCTTCATGCGCGACGCCGAGGTGCTCGTGCTCGACGAGCCGACCTCGGCGCTCGACGCCGAACGCGAGTATGAGATCTTCCAGCGCTTTCGCCGGCTCACCGAAGGCCGCATCGCCATCCTGATTAGCCATCGCTTCAGCACGGTGCGCATGGCCGACCGCATCGCCGTGTTGGAGAACGGCGAGCTGATCGAGCTGGGCACGCATCGCGAACTGTTGGAGAAAGACGGCGTGTATGCCCGGCTGTTCAACATGCAGGCCGAGGGGTATCGGTAGTGGAAGACCCTTGGGCGAGCGCCGTCGAATTCGCTGGCGATCACCGGCTGGGCATCTGGCATATCTCCCCTCCTGTTAATTGATTCACTCGAAATGCATGACCGAGAGGGCAGAATGGCGGCTGCGGCGGAGGGCAACGAACAGCGGCATGATAACACCTCCGAGAGGCGCTTAGGTGACCCAATCGCAACAACTTCGTGTCAAATTAACTATAATCCGGCGTCATGGTCATGGACGTCCAGCCGGTCACGCTCAGCGGACAATGGGCGAGGCTGGAGCCGCTGCGCGTAGAACATGCCGAAGCGTTGTGGCCGCAGGCCGATGAGCCTGAAATCTGGCGTTACATGCCTTACGGTGAGGTGGATTCGCTGGACAAGCTGCGCGCTGTTATTGAAGACTTGCTGGGGCGCCAGGCGCGCGGAACCGATTTGTGCTTTGCGGTGTTTGATCATGCGACGGGTGCAGCAGCCGGCATGACGCGCTACATGACCATTGACCGGCCTAACCGCAGCCTGGAGATCGGCGGCACCTGGTATGGCAAGGCTTACCGTCGCACGGCGATGAATACGGAGTGCAAATACCTGCTGATGAGACACGCCTTCGAGGTATTGGGGTGCATTCGCGTGCAGCTCAAGACCGACCTGCGCAACGAGCGCAGCCAACGCGCCATCGAGCGGTTAGGCGCCGTGCGCGAGGGCGTGCTGCGCAAGCATATGATCATGCCGGATGGCTACCATCGTTCGTCGGTGATCTACAGCGTGATTGACGACGAGTGGCCGGCCATCAAAGCGCGCCTCGAACGATTGCTGCGCGCGCAAGCGTAGGTTCGCTTGCGCGAATGCCTCACAAAGTCTCCATCCCTGCTGTGGCCTGTGAGGGAACTCGTCAGTGGCCTAAACCGCTTTAGGAATTCAGATGGTCGAAATCAACTGAGAAACTCGTTCTCAGAAATCAAAGGAGAGATGTTATGCGAATCGGAATTTTGACAGGCGGCGGCGATGTGCCCGGGCTGAACTCAGCGATCAAGGCAGCCACCCTGCGACTGCTCGATGCCGGCCACGAGATGATCGGCATCCGGCGCGGCTGGTATGGCTTGCTGCATTTCAACATGGACGACGAGACCAGCGCGCAGCAGTTTACGATGCGGCTCGACCGTAATGCCGTGCGCACGGTAGATCGCACAGGCGGCACCTTCCTGCACACCAGCCGCACCAACCCGGCCAACGTGAAAGCAAAAGAGGTGCCGGAGTTCCTCAAACACACCACGGTGTTTGCCAGCGGCCTGGCCGACCGCTACGACTTCACGCAACACGTGCTGAGCGTGCTGCGCTTTCTAGGCATAGATGCCCTCATCACCATCGGCGGCGACGACACGCTAAGCTACTCGCTGCGATTGCACAACGAGGGCTTCCCGATCGTCGCTATTCCTAAGACGATGGACAACGACGTGCGCGGCACGGATTACTGCATCGGCTTTAGCACGGCCGTCACTCGCGCGCTCGACTTCATCCACAACATGCGCACCTGCACCGGCAGCCACGAGCGCATTGCCGTGATCGAGCTATTCGGGCGCTATAGCGGCGAGACCGCGCTCATGTCCTCCTACCTGGGCAACGTAGATCGCTGCCTGATTGCCGAGGTGCCGTTCGACATCGAGAAACTGTGCGACTATCTGCTCCAGGATAAGCGCGCCAATCCAAGCAACTATGCGATGTTGGTGGTTTCGGAGGGTGCGCGGCCGATGAACGGCAGCATGATCGAGCGCGGTGAGGCGGATGCCTATGGGCATCGCAAGCTGGGCGGCATCGGCGATTACATCAGCGAGCAGATCAAGCGCTTGACCGGCGAACACACCATGTATCAAAACGTGGCCTATCTCATGCGTTCCGGCGCGCCAGATGCGCTGGATGTGATGGTCTCCAGCAACTTCGGTGCGTTCGCGGCCGATTTGATCCTGCAGGGGCGCTGTGGCCGGATGGTAGCGTTGCAGGGTGGCAAGTACACCAGCGTGCCGCTCACCGAGGTGGGCGGTGGGCCGCGCCCGCTCGACGTCGCCGAACTCTACGATGCCGAACACTACCGGCCGCGCGTGCGCAACATCGAGAACAAGCCGATGTTCTTGTATTAGAGATTAGAGATTGGAGATTGCGCCGTGGACTGATCCCAATCCCTAATCTCCAATCTCTAACCAACTCCAATCTCTCAAATCACCGTCGGCGGGTGATACTCGCCGAAGACGCGACGCAGCGCCTTGCCGATCTCGCCGACGGTGACGCCGCCCTCCACGCAGGCGATCAGGCACGGCATGATGTTCTCGCTGCTGCGCGCCGTCTGCTCGAGCTGGGCGATAAGCGCGCTGACCCGCGCGTTGTCGCGGTTGGCGCGCCATTCTGCCAGCCGCCGGCGCTGCTCGGCCTCGATCGCCGGATCCACTTTGAATCGCTCCCCGGCTCCCACCCCCTGGTCCTTGTCCTCGAACGCGTTGACGCCGACGATGATGCGCTCTTTGCTCTCCACCTGCCGCTGGTAGCGGTAGGCCGACTCGGCAATCTGCGCCTGCATCCAGCCGCTCTCGATGGCCTTGATTGCGCCGCCCATTGCGTCAATCTTCTCGATCAACTCCCGTGCGCGGCGCTCGATCTCGTCGGTGAGGTATTCGATGACGTACGCGCCGCCGAGCGGATCCACCGTGTCGGTCACGCCGCTTTCGTAGGCGATGATCTGCTGGGTGCGCAGCGCGGTGCGGGCAGCCTCGGCGGTGGGCAGTTGCAGCGCCTCGTCCCAACTGTTGGTGTGCAGGCTTTGCGTGCCGCCGAGCACCGCGGCCAGCGCTTGAATGGTCACGCGGGCAACGTTGTTGATGGGTTGCTGTGCAGTCAAGGTGCTGCCGCCGGTCTGGGCGTGGAAGCGCAGCATGCAACTGCGCGGGTCTTTGGCGCCGAAGCGCTCGCGCATGATCTTCGCCCACAGCCGGCGCGCCGCGCGGAACTTGGCGATCTCCTCCAGGAAGTCGTTGTGCGCATTGAAGAAGAAGGCGAGCTGGCCGGCGAACTCGTCCACGTCCAGCCCGACGTCTATCGCCGCTTGCACGTAGGCGATGGCGTTGGCCAGCGTGAAGGCCACTTCCTGCACGGCAGTGCTGCCGGCCTCGCGGATGTGATAGCCGCTGATGCTGATCGTGTTCCAATGAGGCACATACTGCTTGCAGAACGCGAACACGTCCGTCACCAGCCGCATCGAGTGCTTCGGCGGGAAGATGTATAGCCCGCGCGCGGCGTATTCTTTGAGGATGTCGTTTTGAACCGTCCCTCTCAGGGAATTGAGAATTGAAAATTGGGAATTGAGAATTGAGTCCTGTTTCTCAATTCTCAATTCTTCATTCTCAATTTTTGCCTGTTCGCGCGCCACCGCGATATACAGCGCCAGCAGCACCGCCGCCGGTGCGTTGATGGTCATGCTGGTGCTGACTTTGTCGAGGGGGATGCCGTCGAACAGCTCGCGCATGTCGCCCAGTGTGCAAATGCTCACGCCGACCTTGCCCACCTCACCGGCGGCCAGCGGGTCGTCAGCGTCCATGCACAGTTGAGTCGGCAGGTCGAAGGCGACCGAGAGGCCGGTCTGGCCCTGCGACAGCAGGTAGCGGTAGCGCGCGTTGCTCTCCTTTGCCGTGGAGAAGCCGGCATACTGTCGCATCGTCCAGTGGCGTGAGCGATACATGGTTGGGTGGATGCCGCGCGTGAACGGGTATTCGCCGGGGAACTCGCCGTGGCATCCTGCGCCGGTGGTCGGGTCGCCATAGACGACGTCGAGCGGAATGCCGGAAGGCGTCTCGAAGCGCGCCTTGCGCTCCGGCGCGCGCTTGAGCGAAGGGTGTAGCGTCTCGCGCTCCCAGTCGGCGTGGGTGCGATGGGCATGGGCAGTTTCGATCATGTCGGGCAAAGTGTACTCGTGCTCGTTTATCCCGATTGCCTCACGACCAACTCGGTGGGCAACACATGCCGGCGCTGCGACGCCGGATGGCCTTCCAAATGCGCGATCAACAGCTCGGCGGCGCGCTTGCCCATCTCGTAGGCCGGCAGCCGTACCGTAGTGAGCGGTGGATCCACATAGCGCGCGAACTCGAAGTCGTCGAAGCCGATCACAGCAACATCAGCCGGGATGCGCAGGCCGCGCTCGCGCAGCACGTGCATCGCGCCGACGGCCAGCACGTCGTTGCCGGCCAGGACGGCGTCGGGGCAGGGCGGCCCTTCGCGCTCGCATCGCGCCAGTAGGTTGAGCATCGCGGTTGCGCCGCCGGCAGAAGTCCAATCAGGGCTCGGTGAAATCAGGATGTTGGCTTCCAGGCCGGCCTCGCGCATCGCGCGGCGATAGCCGCTCAGCCGCAGCTCGATCGCCGGCCACATCTGCGTACTATCTAGGAAGGCGATGCGCCGGCGACCGTCGCGGAGGAGTTTCTGCGTCGCGGCATAGGCGCCGTCTTCGTTCGCGCCCATCACGCTATAAGCGCACTCGCCTTCGATCTCCCGCTCTAGCACCGCGAAGAGCACGCCGGCTTGGTTGAGCGCATCCAGCACGTGCTGGTGGCTGTCGCTCGTGCCGGCCAGCGCTACGACTGCGGCGTCTATCTGGCCGGAGCGGAAGGGTTGCAGCAATTCGCGCGCCGTGAGCTGGCCGTTGCCGGGTGGCCGGTCGAGCAGTAGGCTGTAGTCGTGTTCGGTCGCGATCTCCGACAACCCCGCCAACACCTCGGCGTGCAACGGATCGGCCGGCCAGCGCGGGTTCGGGTCAAGCACGAGGAAGCCGATCGCGCGACTGGTCTGTTGGCGTAGCCCCTGCGCCACGCGGCTGGGGTGGTAGTCGAGCTTGGCAATGGCTTCCAGCACCCGCTGGCGCGTGGCCGGCTTGACCACCGGCCGGCCATGAATGACGTTCGAAACCGTCGAAGGCGATACCCCCGCTTCTCTTGCGACATCCCAAATCGTCGCCATGGGGTGGAATTATCCGGCGGTTACGATGAATCTGCAATTTACCTATTGACATCTAAAAACGTTTCAATACACTCTGTATTGATTGAAACGTTGTAAATGAACAAGAAGATTGCCATAATAGGCGCAGGCAGTGCGGTCTTCTCACTCAACATGATCCGCGACATCTGCCTGACGCCGAGCTTGCACGGCTGCACGGTCGCGCTGATGGATATCAATCTGGAGCGGCTCGACGCGATCCATACGCTGTGCACGCGCTACGCGGCCGAGGTGGGCATCGCGCTGCGGCTGGAGAAGACGACCGACCGGCGCGAGGCAATTCGCGGCGCAGACGTGGTCGTGAACTCGGCGTTGGCCGCCGGACATCAGCGCTTGCGCGACGGTTGGGAGATCGCGCGCCGGCATGGCTATCGCTGGGGTAGCAGCCTGCACGTCATGCACGACGAGGCGTTCTGGATCAACTTCTACCAGCTCAAGTTGTTCGAGGGCGTGATCGAGGACGTGCTCGAACTCGCGCCGGGTGCGCACTACGTCAAAGTGGCCAACCCGGTCATGGCCGGCGTCACGCATCTGGCGCGCAAGTATCCCCAGGCAAAGATCATCGGCCTGTGCCACGGCTTCGGCGGCGTGTACGACATCGCGCATCGCCTTGGCCTGACCGACCGCGACAAGTTGAGCTACGAGATCCCCGGCGTCAACCACTTCGTGTGGCTGACCCAGTTGCGCTACGACGGGCAGGACGTCATGCCGCTGCTCGACAAGTGGATCGAGGAACAAGCGCCGGCGTTTTGGGCTTCGACCGAGCATCACGGCGAACTCAACCCGAAGAAGGTGGACCTCTACCGGCGCATGGGCGCGTTTCCCATCGGCGACACGGCGAGCGACGGCGGCGGCTCGTGGGGCTGGTGGTATCACGTGGATGATGCTACCGAGCGGCGCTGGGCGCAGCACCCCGGCCGTTTCTGGCACGGCTTCTTCACCGGCGGCGAAGCAGAAGTTGCCGAGATCAAGCGCATCAGCAGCGACACGACGATCAAGGTCACCGACCATTTCAAGCCGGTGCACTCGCACGAGGTGATCGTGCCGGTGATCGAGAGCTTGCTGTGCGACATGCCGCGCGTGCTGATCGGCAACGTCGTCAACCGCGGCGACTACGTGCCCGGCGTGCCGCGCGACTTCGCGGTGGAAGTTCCTGTCCTCATCAACGGCGATGGCCTGCATCCGAAGCCGACGGCCGGCCTGCCGCCCGCGCCGCTAGCCTGGCTGCTGCGCGATTGCGTGGCGCAGGTGAACGTTGAGCTGGAGGCGTTCAATCGCGGTAGCCGAAAGCTGTTGCTCGAGCTGATCATGATGGACCCGTGGACGCGCAGCATGGAGCAAGCCTGCGCGTTATTGGAGGAGATCCTGGCGCTGCCTTATCACGCCGATATGCGCGCACACTATCGCTGATTCCAACCGCGGAGACGCGGAGGGAGCGGAG
>JANWYN010000106.1 GCA_025055235.1 Candidatus Roseilinea sp.
CAGCAAGCCATAGCCGGCGGCGTCGGTGCGCAGGATCTCTGCCGCGATGATCGGCAGCATGGTGCGCGCCGACGAGAAGAACGTGGCGAAGAAGTCCAGCAGCATGGTGCTGGCGATCATCGGCGAGCCGAACACGAAGCGCAGCCCTTCGCCGATGGCGCGCAGGCTGACGGCGTTGCCGCCGGCGCTGCGCGCATCGTCGCGATACTCCATTAGCAACAGCGCGGCGATGACGCACACGAAGGAGAGGGCATTCAGCGCGTAGATCACGCCGACGTTCGTCGCGCCGATCAGCACGCCGGCGATGGCCGGCCCGGCGATGCTGGCAATCTGCATGCCTAATGTGTTCAGGCTGACGGCGTTGGTGAAATGTTTGCGCGGGACGATGTTGGGCAGCAGCGCCTGGCGCGCGGGGTTGCCGAACGCCGTCGCCGCCGTGATGCCCGCCGTGGCGAGGTAGATCGGCCACACTTCGGTGTTGCCGAATAGCGACAGTATGGCCAACGCGCCGGCGAACAGCGTCGAGACGGCCGACGACCACAGCATCAACGATCGCCGGTCGCGCGCGTCGGCCAGCGCGCCGCCGATCAACGCGAACGCGATGATCGGCAGCACACGCACCAGACCGAGCAAGCCGAGGCCGAATGCGTCGGCGGCCAGCGTCACCGGCGCGCCGAATACGTCCCAGGCGATGACCTGGCCGCGCAACAAGGCGAAGATGTCCCAGTTGACGGCCGTCAGTTGCATCTGCGAACCGACGAACGAGGCGAATTGGCCGAGCCAGAGCAAGCGAAAGTCGCGATGCTGGAGCGAGGGCAGGCGCTGAAGCACGACTTCACAATTTTAGTACGCCAACCGCTCGACCGACAATCACCGGCGCTTGATCACCACGAAGACATCGAGGCACGAAGCGCTGTGTGCCTTCGCGCCCAAGGGGTTTACATGTGGTCTCTACTCGAAGGCCGGGTTTGAAATCCCCCTGGCTTTCCTGCTATCATCAACGCTGCTATGTTGGAAGCGCTAACCCCACTGAAAGACAGGCTGGCCGATGCCCAGGCGCGCATCGCCGACCTGCGGGAGCGTCTTTGACATCGCCGCGAAGGAGAAGCGCATTCGCGAGATCGAGACGCTGGCATCGGACGCGAACTTTTGGAACGACCCTGGCCGCGCGCAAGCGTTGATGCGCGAGATGGCGACACTCAAATCGAGCGTGGGCGCCTATGGCCAGCTATCGCAGCGCGCCTCGGACGCGGCGGTGATGATCGAGCTGGCCGATGAGAGCGATGACGAAGCCGCGGCGCGCGACGCCGAGAACGAAGTCCTGGCGCTGGAAGCGGCGCTCGAACGTGCCGAGCGGGCGCTGATGTTCTCCGGCAAGCACGACCACGCCGATGCCATCCTCTCGATCCAGCCGGGCGCCGGCGGTGTGGATGCGCAGGATTGGGCTGCGATGCTATATCGCATGTATCTGCGCTGGGCCGAGCGACATGGCTTCAAGGTCAGCGAGATTGACTACACGCCCGCCGAAGTGGCCGGCATCAAGAACGTCACGCTGCAAATCTCCGGCGACCATGCTTACGGCTACCTGCGCAGCGAACGCGGCGTGCACCGTTTGGTGCGCCTGTCGCCGTTCAACGCCGGCAACACGCGCGAGACGTCGTTCGCCCGCGTGGACGTGTATCCCGACATCCAGGACAGCGACATCCACGTCGAGATCAACCCGAACGACCTGGAGATAGATACCTATCGCTCGCAAGGCGCCGGCGGACAAAACGTGCAGAAGAACGAGAGTGCCGTGCGCATCAGGCATATCCCGACCGGCATCGTCGTTACCTGCCAGGATCAACGCAGCCAAATGCAAAACCGCGAGCGCGCCATGCACATCCTGAAGGTGCGGTTGCAGGAGCTGGAAGAGCGCAAGCGCGAGGCCGAGCTGCGCCAGTTGCGCGGCGAACACGTGGACGCAGAGTTCGGCAACCAGATTCGCAACTACGTGCTGCATCCTTACCGGCTCGTGAAGGACACGCGCACCGGCTACGAAACCAGCCAGACCGACGAAGTGCTGGACGGCGACCTGGATGCGTTCATGGAAGCCTATTTGAAATTGAGAATTGAGAATTGAGATTGGAGTGGGGATTAGGGAGTGGGAAGTGAAAAGTAAAACGCAGGCGCCTATCTCTCAATTACCAATTACCAATTACCAATTTGCCAATCTCTAATCTCCAATCTCCATCCCTCACCAACCCAGGCACATGAAGATACTCGCCGTCAGCGATGAGATCGTCTCGTGGATCCACAGCCCGCAGCTTGCGGAGCGCTGCCGGGACGTGGACATTGTGCTGAGCTGCGGCGACCTGCCCAACGATTACCTCGAATACATCGCGACGATGCTCGGCAAGCCCTGCTTCTATGTGCACGGCAATCACGATCGAAGCGATCAGCGCGGGCCGGAGGGATGGATCAACCTCGACCTGCAGCGCTACCGGCTGGGCACGTTGCGATTGGCCGGCCTGGAAGGCAGCCCGCGCTACAAACCCGGCGCGCCCTTCCAGTACACGCAGAACGACCAGTGGCTGCGCGCGTTCTGGCTGGCACGCAAAATGGCGCAGGGGCTGGCGCGTTGGGGGCGCGGTGCCGACATTGTGATCAGCCATGCGCCGCTGCGGGGCATCCACGACGGCACCGATCCGGCGCACATCGGCTTCGACGCTTTCAACTGGCTGGCCCAGGCGTTCAAGCCGCGCTTATGGCTGCACGGCCATCAACATCGCAACTATGCGCCCATGCAAGCGCGAGAGACGCAGCTGGGTGAGACGCTGGTCGTGAACGTGCACCCCTATCGCATCCTCGAATTGCCGGACCTCCCATGACACAAATCTCGCACACGTTCTCCAGGCGCGTCACGCGCGTCGTTAGCCTCGACTACCTGCTGCACTTGCCGCCGGGCTATTCCCGCCGTGGCAAGTTCCCGCTCATCCTGTTCCTGCACGGCTCGGGTGAGCGTGGTTCGAACGTGGAGATTGTGAAGCGACATGGCATCCCAAAAGTCATCGAGCGATGGCCCGACTTCCCCTTCATCGCCGTCTCGCCCCAATGCCCTGAGTACACGACCTGGACCATGCAGGCCGACGCGTTGCTGCTGCTCCTGGACGACGTGATGAAGCGCTACGCCGTGGATCCAACGCGCATATATCTGACCGGCCTGAGCATGGGTGGTTACGGCGCCTGGTATCTGGGCAGCGAGCATCCCGAACGGTTTGCGGCCGTCGTCCCGGTCTGCGGCGGGTTCAACGGCCTGCTCGGCTATCCCGAGCGCGTATGCGGCCTGCGCTACACGCCGGTATGGGCGTTCCATGGCGCGAAGGACACGATTGTGCCACCAAGCGAGTCGCGCATCCTGGTGCGCAAGTTACGTAGTTGTGGCGGGAACGTCCGGCTGACGATCTACCCCGACGCCGGCCACGATTGCTGGACGCGCACCTACGCCAACCCCAAGCTCTACACCTGGCTCGCGCAACAGCAGCGCTGATCCTCACTCACCCGGCTGCCCGGCTGCCAGTGCTTGCGCGGCTTTGGCGTAATCCCCGCGCGTACGCGTCTCGGCAATGAGCGCGCCGGCGAACCAGACCACGTTAGCGATCAGCAGGGCAATGCCGCCTGGCGCGCCGCCGGCCGTGCACCAAGCTGCCGTCAGCGTGCACAATAGCACCGAGCTGGTCATACCCGCACCGAACATCATCGTCTGCGCGATAGGCGAAGCAGCCCGTAGCGACGCTTTGTCTACATGCACGGCGAAGAACGGCAAGCGCGCGAAGAGCTGGCGCATGCCGGGCGGGTATGATGCAGCGTGCGTTGTCCCGCCGATGGAGTAGTGCGTGAACCGGATGCCGGCTAATCGTCCGACCAACCAGTGCGCCGGCGCGTGCACGCTGAAGTAGACCAGCAGATAGCCGGCGAACATGCCGGCAACGCGCAGCGCGGTCGCCGCATCGCTCATGCTGAACGCGAGCGCCGCGACGCCGGCAACCAACATCGCGCCTTGGACGGCGTTGCCGGCAATAATGCTCAGCCGCGCGCGTTCAATCCGTCGTGCCATCTCCGGCCAGCCGGTATTGTGCCGGCACCAGCCGCATCGCCAGCCAGCGCTTGAGCAGCGAATAGTGCTTGTGGTAGTAGCGCTGCCGGCTGCGCCACTTCAGCCGCTCGGCGCGCTCACTGGCTTGGCCGCTGCTCGCGCCGCCATAGTGTGTGACGACTGACTGCGGCACGCACCAGATTTCCCAGCCGGCTTTGCGCATGCGCATCGCCCAATCCACTTCCTCAGCGTACATCTCGAAACCTTCGTCGAGCAAGCCCACCTGCCGGATGGCTTCGACACGCGCGAACATCGCCGCGCCGAGCGGATGACCGACGCGGAACGGTGGGCCGTCATATTGTGCAGCGCGATATCGTCCGTCGAGCTGGGTGTTGCGGAATCGCCACAAGACCGGCTGCGTTTCGAGTGCGAGCTGCACCAGGCCGGGCAATGCGAATGCGCCATGTTGCAGGCTGCCGTCGGAGTTGAGCAGCTTTGGCCCACACAGGCCGCAGCGCGGATGCGCCTGCATGAAGTCCAGCAACGCCTTCGCCGCGCCGGGATGGATGACCGTGTCGGGGTTCAAGAGCCAGGTGAATCGAGAATTGAGAATTAAGAATTGAGAATTTTGATTCGCCTGATCAACGCTTGACGCTGGTTGACAGACACTCCGCAATGCGAGGTTGTTGCCCTTGACGTAGCCGATGTTCTGGTCGCAAGCGATCAGCTCGACCGAAGGGAATTCAGCCTGCACCATCGCCGGCGTGCCGTCGGCCGAGGCGCTGTCCACGACGATGATCCGGCTTGGGATGCCGGCGTTGCTGAGATCTGCGATGAGCGAAGCGAGGCACGCGCGCAGCAAGTCGCGCACGTTCCACGAGACGATGATGACGGCCAGCATCACGATCCATGTGCCGCGTCACGGCTCGACCAGCGTGACGAGGATGGGCGTGACGCGGCTGTTGATGGGCGCAATTTCAACTTGCTCTTGGATCAGCGCACCCCAGATGCGAAACGGGTTGCGCACCGGCACGCGATTGAGCACGATGCAGCCGCGCACGACGACCTGCTTATCGGGCGGGAGGTAATACAGCTTCACGCCGTCGCGCTCGACGATCTCCAGCTCGTCGAGCGTGCCCACGCCCCAGCGCCAAGGATGGTCTTCGCCGGTGTTGGTCTCGAAGTCCACGCCTACGCGCCACACGCCGGGCTCCTCCGGGAAGCCTTTGGTGTAGCGATTGGTGTCCATGGTGTAGCAGTCGTTCGGGTCGAATGGCCCGGCGGTGCGGATGGGTGTGCTGCTGACGTTGCGGATGGTCGTGGTGAAGTAGAGCGTGTCGCCCAGCTTCATCGTCAATTCCGGCGTCGCGCCCACGCCCGACCACTGGATGCCGTTGCCGTTTGGCTGGAGCACGATCTCGGCCATCGGCCGGCCGCTGTCGGCGATCGTCAACGGCGCGGTGACGACGTCGCGCTGGCCGATCAAGTCCTCGGTTTCGGCGACGATGACGTATTGCCCATCGGGCGGCGGGTCGGCGCCCAGGTCTATGCCGCCGTCGTAGTCGTAGAAGTAGCGGCCGGCCGGCAGCACCTCGTCCACGGGCAGCCGCTGCAACAGCCCCTCCTGGCGCGGCACGTCGTAGCGAAAGTTGTCGGGGCCGATCACATACACGCGCAGCTTGGCCGGCTGCGAGATGAATACATTGATGTAGACGTGGTCGTCTATCGCGTCGCGGTTGGGCGTGATGACGTTCGTCGAGACGGTAAACTCCTCGATCTTCGGGAAGGGCACATCGGCGCCGGTGATCGTGAGCGTGCCGGTGTGCTTCGCCGTCCGGCCGTCGAGCGCCGTCGCCTCCAGCGTCCAGGTGTATTCGCCGTCGGGCAACAGGCGGCCATCCTCGACAATGCCGTTGAACAGATACTCGTATGGCCGAGGGATGGCCGGCCGCTCGACGTCGCGCCGGATGTCGTAGCGCCGCCCCTCGCGATCGGTCAGATAGATCGAAATCCGCGCCGGCGCGTTGACCCGGTAGCTGATTTGCGCTAGGTCGTCTTTGCCGTCCGCGTTCGGGCTGATCACGTTCGGTGCAACGATCACATCGCTCACCGGCTGCGCGTCGAAAGCGCAAGCTGCAAGCGTGACCATGAGCGCAAGCGGCGCCCACACGCGTCGAACCATCGCCGCGAGTATAACAGTCGCCCTCGAGCGATTGACCGCCCGTCATGCGGTGATTGCGCGACGATGCGACAATCCACGCGAGGGGATTCGCGGACATGTCGCGCAAGAAGGCCATTCAGGCGATCGCCATCACCGTGCTCACCACGGCGCTGCTGTTCACTGCCTGCGGCGCAGCCAGCCCACTCTACACCCATGCGACGATCACCGTGCGCTACGTCCACGCGCGTTGAGTGAATGTCACGCTAGGCTGATAGAATCCGGCTTAAGCAAGCTGGAGATGGAAGCGACAAGCGCACTTTCTCAGGCCAACATCCCCGCCACGCAGGCGCCGGCTCGGCTGCGCATGACCTACGACGAATTTCTCAAGTGGGAACACCCCGGCATTGCCGAATGGGTAGACGGAGAGGTAACCGTTGTGGCCGTCAAGAACGATCACCAGCGCGTCGTGGATTTCTTGATCCAGGTGATAGGGCTCTATCTGCGCATCATGATGATGGGTGTCGTCCGTAGCGCGCCGTTCGTCATGCGAGCGATACCCAACGGTCCCGGGCGCGAACCCGATGTCATGGTCGTGACCTCCGATCACCTCGATCGCATCACGCACGACCAACTTGACGGACCTGCTGACCTCGTCATCGAAGTCGTGTCCGAAGAAAGTGTGTCCCACGATCGCAGCGAAAAGTTCTATGAATATCAAGACGCTGGCGTGCGCGAATACTGGGTCATTGACCCCCGCCCCAATCGCCAGCGAGCAGACTTCTACGTCCTCGACACCAGCGGACGCTATCGTCCTGTGCCTATCGCCGATGACGGCACGTATCACTCGACCGTTCTCCCCGGTTTCTGGTTAGATGTAGATTGGCTCTGGGCAGAGGAGCCGGATGCGCTGAAAGCGCTGGCGCATATCATCGGGCCGGACAAGATGGCCGAAGCGATGCGCTCGGCGCGTTAGAGCGCAATTGCTCGAAGCGGGGAGGTCGCAGCACAATGCAACGGCCATCTCGCGCAGAACATCCGTGCTAAACTGCGGCTATGCCGAAGACCGCCGCGCCCAAACTCAAGACGCAGTACGTCTGCACCAACTGCGGCAGCGTGCACGCGCGCTGGTCGGGCAAATGCCCGGAATGCGGCGAGTGGAACACGCTGGTCGAAGAAGTGGTCGAAGAACGGTCGGCAATTGTCGGCCGGCGCACGCCTGCGCTCGGCGCCGCGCCGCAGAAGCTGGCCGACATTCGCGCCGACGCGATCCAACGGCTGCCGTTGCCCATCGGCGAATTCAGCCGCGTGCTGGGCGGCGGCATCGTGCCCGGTTCGCTCGTGCTGATCGGCGGCG
>JANWYN010000135.1 GCA_025055235.1 Candidatus Roseilinea sp.
TGCATCTACACGCGGGCTTCGACAGGCTCAGTCCACAAAGCGCAGCACGCGACGCTCAGCCCGCGGCTACTTGTGCCGATGGCGCATCGCCCGTTCCCTCAGCGTGGCCATTCATGGCCGCGCGGCTGAATTCCCGCTCCCTGTCCTCTGCGAGGATCTTTGACCTGCGCGGGGACAAGCTGCGCGGGAATGACAAATGACCACGGCAGCGCCTAACGCGCTTCGAGCGCGTGAGGCGCCGATTGCGATAAACTGCGCGCAGGGCGACTATCGAAGGAAAGACCAACCGCTCACCACTCACAGGGGGTAACCGATGACCACGCCTACACCTCCGAATTTCGACGACTTGGAAGCCCGGCTGCGCGCCGCCGGCGTGGCCGACGAGGCCAGCCTGCGCGCTGCGCTCGAGCGCGACCCGCAACTTGCTACAGACCTGCGTGACTTCGTCGAATCCAACTCGCTGCTGCAGGCCCTCGAGGCGTTCATCGGCGCCGAAACGTGGGGCGAATCGCAGCGCGTGCTAGAGCAGCACCCCGAGCTGCTGAGCGACGAGGCACTGGCGACGCTCGACCAGTTGATCGCCGCTGCCCGCGCGCAGGGCGACGTGAAAGTCGAGCAACGGTTCACCGAACACCGCGACCTGTTGCAACGCTGCCGCGCGGCCGGCGTGCAAGTCGTGTTCGGAGACGACAAGATATCCCAGATGGAGGAAGCCACCACACAGACCGCGGAGGCAAGCAGTTCTAACATCCCACCCCGCTTCCGCACCGACCTACGGCAGGCCCACGCAGCAGAAGATCGTTATCTAAACACTGGCGACCGCTTCATGCCAGACGAAGCCATAGCCGCCTGGGAGCGCATCTTAGCTGGACTTTATCCATAGCAGGGGACAGGGTAAGCTAGGGCAATTCTCCACCAAGAGGAACGCCCATGCCGACCCTGCCCGGCGACTATCCGAGCGTGCTTTGTGCGTTTGCGCCGTACTTCTCCAATTGGGTTTGGCAACACGCCCAAGTGCTGTTGCTTGGAACGATCCTGACCACCGGCCAGCGCACCGTCACAGCGGCGTTGCGGATGGTGGGGCTGAGTTCCGAGCGACACTTCCAGGCCTATCATCGGGTGCTCATCGCGCCGCCCGGTCGAGTTGGGCCTTGAGCCGGGTCTTGTTGGGTGTGTTGATCACGACCTTCGCCGCGGCCGCGGACGTCATCACGGCTCTGGACGATACGATTGAGCGCCGACGCGGGGCCAAGATCAAAGCCAAGGGCATTTACCGTGACCCGGTGCGGTCGAGCCACCGTCACTGTGTGAAGACGAGCGGGTTGCGCTGGCTGAGCCTGATGTTGTTGGTGCCGATCCCGTGGGCGCAACGCGTCTGGGCCTTGCCCTTCTTGACGGTGCTGGCGCCCTCCGAGCGCTATTCTGCCGGCCAAGCGCGCACAAGAAACTGACCGACTGGGCGCGCCAAATGCTGCTGCAACGGCGACGCTGGTTGCCCAAGCGTCGGCTGATGGTGGTCGCCGGACAGCAGTTTTGCCGTAATTTCCTGGCTCTGGCGCATGACCCACCTGGCGGAGCCCCTGTGCCTGATCGTCCGTTTTCGGCTGGATGCGGCTCTGTGCGAACCTGCCCCCAACGGCGACCGCATCAGAAAGGGCGTCCCCGACGGAAGGGTCAGCGCTTGCCAACCCTGGCGCAGATAGCGGCCAATCCGAAGACCCTGTGGCAACGGGTCACGCTCCCAGACTGGTACGGAGCAGGCCGCCGCTCCCTGGAGATTGCTTCAGGCACGGCGCTTTGGCGACCTAGTGGGCAGCCGGCGGTGCCGATCCGTTGGGTCCTCATCCGCGCTCCCAAGGGCAAGTTCAAAACCCAGGCGTTGCTCTCGACCGACCTGACGGTCGCGCCGGTGCAGAGCGTGAAGTGGTTCGTCTTGAGGTGGCAAGTGGAAGTCACCTTTCAGCAAGTCCGTGCGCACCTGGGGGTCGAGACCCAGCGCCAATGATCCGACAAAGCGCATCCTGCGCACCACGCCCGCGTTGTTGACCCTGTTCTCGATCGTGACCCGGTTGGCACATCGGCATGTTCGCAATGGCCGGCTGCCGATCCGGCAGGCGGCATGGTATGTCAAGTCCCGACCCACTTTCTCCGATGCTCTGGCGGTCGTACGCCAGCATCTTTGGCAGCAGTGGTGTTTTGCTCCCTCGGAGGGAAACATGGACAGCGCAAAACTCGCCCACCTGTTGCGAAACCGCTTGATCCCAGCGCTATCGTATACACCGTGACCCATCTTGAATGGATAAAGTCCAGATTAGTCTTTAACGCTTCTCACCGAGGTAGCTGCTCCAAGCCCAGAGGAACTGAATTCGATCGCTATGCGACTCATCAGTGATACAGGCAATGTGAGCGCTCGAGGTGTCCGCGACCGGCAACGCGGTTCATCTGCCCCGTAGGAAGGCGGCGAGCGGTTTGCCCTACCGTTGGTGCAACAGCAGCGGCAGATAAAGGCGCGGGAAGATGCGCTCATCATCCCAGGCTTGAATAGTCGCCACCAGTTTCTGAATCGAGTATAGGTCGCCGCGACCCCATGGGCGATCTAGATAGCGTCGCAGTTGACTGCGCCCGTCGCCTAGGATGTAGGCATGGGCCAGAAAGTGAGACCAGCTCGACAGCGGCGTCAGAAAGGCGCTCTCGCCTTCTTCGGCGTGCAGGCCGGCGCGGGTGAGGAACCACCAGCGCATTCCGTTCGGCCCCTCGCTCCAGATCACATGCGCTGCAGCAAGGCCATTGGTCTGCTCACGCAGGTATAGCCCAACCTCCGGCGTCAGTCCGTAGAAGACAGGCAAATGCCACCCGTAAAAATTACCCCATTCGGGCTGTTCATCCCGCGGCGCCCAGTGTTGGGTGATGGATTTGGCGTGATTAATATAAGGCGTGATGACCCGCCCAGCTTGTAATGCTGACACCGCCACGTTGACCGCCTGAGTATAGGTGGGCGACGTGGCACCAAAGAGCTGCCGCGCCATCCGTGCATAGCCGATCGGCCCGGCAAAGTCGGCGTAGTAGGTCAGGTTGTTTCGGCGGGCGTTATAGAGCGCGGTCAGGGCAGCCCAGTTCTTCTGCACGATGCTCCAATCGCCGGTGTTCTTCGCCCACAGCCAGACGGCATAGAGGGAAATGGGACTGGCGGCAACGGGCGGCCAGTTGTTCAGGTTCTGGCGAATGTCCTCCGGCACGGGATAATACTCGCGCGGTGCGCTGTTTCGCAGCCAGCGGGCATCCGCCCATGGCATGCTCTCCCAGGGCGGATACAGCGCAATCACGTTGGATACATACTGTGTGACGCTCACCTGCAGCGCCGGGTCCAGGTAAGGGTAGGCCATCGCCAGCGTGAGCAACAGTTCGCCAGAATCGTGCCATGCAGTATTGCCAGAGCCAAAGAAGCTGATGGAGGCCGCCTCCGAGGTATTGCTGGCGTTGTGCGGCCAGACCGCCGTGTTGGTCTGGCCGCGCTGCAGCACGTAGGGCATCGGGTATGGAGTCAGACTGATCAGCACGCGAACCTCGTCACGCAGGCGACCCACCAGGTCAGGGGGCGGATGAGTAGCTGGCATGGTCAAATCCAGCGTTACGTAGTCGGTGAGCAGGCGGGAGGTAGTGACAATCGGTGGGGTTGGCGTCGGTGCAGGCGGCAAGGTCTGGGTATAGACCAATGGCGCGGGACAAGCAGGGCCGGTGCGCGTGCCAATGCCGGCCAGACCGGCACCGATTACACGCCAGTAGATCATATTATTGGCCACCACTGCACCACCGCGCGAGACGCCTTCACCCGAGCGCGGGGGTGGAAAGGGATAGGCTGGGTCGGCAGGATTGCCGCTGAGCGGGAAGAAGGGATTTGGGCCCGCCGGCCCACAGCCAGAGCCCGGACCGCCGCCACATTCCGGCCAGATATTGGAGACGTTGCCGATGTGTGCCAGCGACCCGCTGATGTCGGTGGTCAGGCTAATCACGCCCAGCCGCTCCCAGTTATCCACCAGCAGGATATTCCCACCTATCGTCAGGATGGCCGGCTCATCCGAAGTCAGGCGGAACTCGCCGTTGTAGCGCGACCGAGGGTAATCCGCCGTGCGCAGACCGATGATGCTGCGCAAGTTGTCGGTACGCATCAGGCCGATCTCGGCGTCGTACCTGGTGGAAACGTGAACGGAGCCGCCTGTAGTCTGGATGCCCTGCCGTGGGCGATACATCACATAGGCGGTGTAGGGCGCCGCGGCACGCACCACCGGCGGAGCAGTGACTTCGCTGTCGCCAAAAGTGTAGAGCACCGGCGCAACGCCCTGCGTTATTCCAGATGCTGCATTCAGCACGAATAGGGTTTGTTTGTGCGGGTTCGTCGCTAGGTAGTTCGTAATGAAGGGCTGGATCGCATTCCAGTCAGCATCCCAGTCCGGGTTGACCGGTCCAGCCTGATCCATTACTTGATCACCTTCTGCAAGCAGGTACGGCTGCGGATAGAGCGATTGCGAGCGGTAAATCACCACATCGCTCAAGACAACCGGGTAGCGCTCGCTGAGGCTTTGACCGTAGAGGCGCGTCCTCCAGACCAGTGCGCCGGTGCCGGCGTTTAGGGCGAAGGCGTAGATGGCTTCATTACCTGCAAAGACAAGCGACCCATCGCGGCTGAGCGCGGGGGTGGTTAGGATGGGCGCGTCGGATTGATGCTGCCACATCACTGCACCATCGCTCAAGCGCAGCGCCGTAAGCGCGCCGTTCGTCGAGGCTACGAAGACCCAGCCGCGCGCGTTGTCCATCAGCGGCGCGGTGGCGCTGGGACCAGTATAGCGCTGCCAACGCAAGCTGCCATCCACTGCATTGAGCGCGAAGGTGTTGCCCGTATGGGTGCTGAACACCACCGTATCACTCATCACGCCGGCAGAATGGCGAATAGGACTGCCGTCGCCCGCAAACGTCCACAGGGACGCGCCGGTGCTGGCATTTCGCGCGTAGAGCACGCCATCCATCCCGCCGATGAAGAGGCGGCCGGCAACGACCACCGGCTGGGCGCGCGAAGCAAAAGGTACTTCGTACCACTTCCAGATGTAGCAGTAGGGCGGATTGACCTGGTGGGGCGTGTAGTTGCTGCGCTGTGCGTCATGGGCCAGTTGCGACCAGTCTTGAAGCGACGCCGATTGGCTGGCCTCAGCCGCATGAGCAAGCGATTGAGTCGCAGGATGCCACCCACCAATACTGAACATCAGCACAAAGAGGCTTGCCAGCCTGAAGAAGGTGCGAAGGGTGATGATTGATTTGCGATTATTCATAGCACCACCGTTCCTCACTCGTACTAGATCAATCGCTCTCAATCATCCTAGTAGCAACCATCAGGGCATTCCGGATTATTGGTCGCTTGTTTGACTACGGGCCACAGAGGCGGCAAGCCGTCGCTCGGAGTGCAGCCGCTAGGCAGAAAATGAAGGTCACCCGTAATCATCGAACAGACGGATGAAGCACATTTGACCTACCCGCTCCACTCCGCCTAAGGATGATGCTCATATGGTGAGCTGCAACGCGGAAGCTTCACAGCGCACATGCCGCCAGCCCGGCGCGCAGCGCGTCTTCGTGTTGCTTGAGGTTGCGGCCGATGAATTGGATGAAGCGTCGGCCGCCGGCAATCTCGGTAGGCAGTCGCTCTAGACCGAAGCGCCGCGGGACGAAGTTGAACAAGGATGGGCCGGCATCGCCGGCCATCTGCACGAAGCCCTTGGCGCGATACACGTCGCGCACGGCCTCGCTGCGCAGGAAGTCAGCCAGCTTGCCCTCGTCGAGCAAATCGGGCGCCGGCAGCGTCACGCTCTCGATCTCGTCGCGGCGCAGGTGATCATGTGCGCCGGCATGATCATCCGGTGCGGCCAGGTCGCGCTCGGCATGCGCGGCGTGGGCGCCGAACAGGACCTGCGGCGGAACATCAGCATAGCTGGTCGGGATGATTGCGCACTTGCGGTTGAAGCGACGCACCTGCGCCTCGACCTGCGCCAGTTGCTCAGGCGTCACCAGTTCGCGCTTGTTCAACAGCACGAAGTCGGCCATGTAGACCTGTGTCTCAACCGCCGCCGAGTAGCGCATGTATTCCAGGAAGCGCTCGGCGTCAATCACGGTGATGACCGAATCAAGCCGCAGGCGCGGGTGATGGAGGCCATGCAGCACGGCTTGCGGGTTGGTCACGCCGCTGCTCTCGACCACGAGCATGTCCGGCTGGTGCGCCTCGATGATCTGATGGACGGCCGCCTCGAACTCGCCGCGGATGGTGCAACAGATACATCCAGACGACAGCCGTATCACCGTTCCACCCACGCCAACCTCGCTCTCCAACAACCGCCCATCTACGTCCACCTCGGCCAGGTCGTTGACGATGAAGGCGATGCGCCGAGCGGCGGCGAAGTCACTGTGGACCAGCCGGCGCAGCAGCGTGGTCTTGCCCGCGCCGAGGAAACCGGTCACGACGACATACGAGATACGGAGCATCATTTTCTAACCACGAAAGGAGGTAGAGGGGGGTCGGTGGTGTCGGTGTGGTCAACCGCCAGAGAACGCTTTTGGCCAATTGCGTCGTACCCAGTCCAGCGCTTGTTGCAGCTTATCGCTGCCGGCGGCCTCGACCGTGCTGACGCGACACGAATCGAACAACTTCTGCAACGCTTCGCCATCCACGCCACCATAGCTGCCGATCACCACGATCTGTGTGCGCGGCTTCTGCATCTGCCACGGCTCGCCGATGGTCAGCATGGCACGCCGGCCAACGACGTGCATTAGCGCTTTGCGATCCGGCGCTTCTTTCAGATAGACGATACCTTTGGCGCGGAAGATCGTCGTCGGCAAAGCATCTACGGCGTCGCACAATGCCTCATACACTAGCGGCTCGTCGGTCTTGTAGTGCCAAGTGTTGAAGACCAGGGAGTGATCATGATGGTGGTCATGATCGTGGTCGTGACCATGCGCATCCTCAGCGCGATGCGCGTGTACCTCATGTGTATGCACATCGCGTTGTTCGCGCCGGGCCAACTTCTCAATGGCAAACTCGCCAACGCCGAGCAGCAATTCCAGAGGCACCTGCCCGAAGGTCGTCTCCAGGATGCGCGCGCGCGGCGTGACCTCGTAGATCCAGTCTTTCACCTGCTGCAACTGCTCCGGCGTCACCAGGTCTACTTTGTTCAACACAACGATGTCGGCTGCGCTCACTTGATCTACGGCCAGCATAGAGTTGTCATCGGTCAGGTCACGAACTTGTTCGGCATCCACGACGGTGATGATGCTGTCCACCCGGACGTAGGGACGCAGCGCCGGCAGGAAGAATGACTGTGCCACCGCGTAGGGATCGGAGACACCGCTGGTTTCGATGAGGATATATTCCGGCTGTGGGTCGCGCTCGACCAAATTGAGCACGGCGCGGAGCAAGTCATCGCGAATAGTGCAGCAGATGCAGCCGTTGGCCAAGCTGACCGCCTCGCCCTCCACGCCGACGATGAGCTCGGCGTCTATGTTGATCGCGCCGAAGTCGTTCACCAGCACGGCCACGCGCAGGCCGTGGTTGCCTTTTAGGATGCGATTGAGCAGCGTGGTCTTGCCGGCGCCGAGGAAGCCGGTCAGGATGGTGATCGGGATGGGTTTGAATTTCTTGCTCATGAGTTATTCGTTTGGGCTTTTGCCACAGACTTGGGACGACGGGCAACGCAGCACGGGCAACCCGGCGGATGCGCCGGTTTACGACGCGTCGGGTCTTTCTCCTTGCGCCCGAGGCTCACGAAGAAGTTCGTCACACCACGCGCGCAGAGGCCGCCACATACCGGGCACTGCACCGGGTCGTCAGCTTTGCTGGCCGGGCGCAGCTCTTCGAGTTCCAGCCCACATGCCGGGCAAGCATACACGTAAATCGGCATCAGCAGCACCAATCTCCAATCTCTAATCTCCAATCTCCAAACTCCGCTATCCGCACGCACACGCCGCGCCACAGCACGATAGATCATCGAGGAACATGTTGGCCCGGCGATAGATCTCCAGCGGCCGCGTGTCCAAGCCGAGCCGAGCGCCGATTGCATTGGCGACGACGGCGAAGCGCTGGCGGAACTTATAGATGAAGCAGAAGATATGCCGATCGTGGCGCACGCCGGGGCCAACAACGAACAAGTTGGGCGTGATCGTGCTCTCATCCACCTCGTTGAGATGGGGCTGGCCGTCTTCGCGCCAGTCGAACAAGCTGGCGATCAGGCGCAAGCTGCCCTCGAAGCCGGTCGCCAGAATCGGCTGCGTTGCAACGGCGTGCCAATTGCCATCGTCGGTACGAACAGCATAGCTGCGCCCTTGCTTCATCACCTCGGTCACGTGCACGCCGCCGACCAACTCGATGCGCCCATCCTGCATCGCCCGGCGCAGCCGTTGATAGGTATATGGCGACAAGCTGACGCTGGGGTCGCTCTCATCCACATCCCACGCAGCGCGCCCATCGAACACGCGCACGCGCTTTCCCAGCGCGGCAAGTTGCACCGCAGCGTCAATGCCGCTCTCATAGCCGCCGATCACGATGTATTCCTTCCCCGGCATCGTTTGCCAAGAGCGCACCTGTGAATTGTGCAAGCACAACGACGCGCCGCGAAAGCCGTTCAAACGCGGATACTGGAACTCGCCTGCCGCCCAGATTACAAATCGCGCGTGGATCGGGCCGTCAGACGTATGCAACGCAAAGTCACCGCCGATCGGCTGAAGGCTGCGCACATCCACACCGGTCTGGATAGGCAGCTCGAAGTGCCGTGCGACTGCGTCGAGGTAGCGCGCGTAGTCCATACCACTCAGGCGTTCCTTGCGCAAAGTGAAGGCCGGCGAGGTGTCCGGCGTGACCGCGTTCAAGTCCACTTGGCCGAAGCCGTTGCTGTTGAACGAGGGCGTGATGAAGCGCATCTCCGCCGGCCAGCGTTTGAACGACTCGCCCACGCTGCCACGCTCGAGGATGACGAACGGCACGCCGATGCGCTGCAAGGCGACGCCTACGCCTATCCCGGCAGCGCCTGCGCCTACGACAACGACGGTGTGGCGTTGTGTCATCGGTTAAGACGCCTGATTGACACTCACTCTTTCTCGCACCGCCCGCACCACCCACGCTAGCAGGAAGCAGGCGATGCAGGTCAGCACGATCGCCGCGCCGGAGGACACGTCGAGATGGTAGGACACCAGCAGACCGACCAGCGAAGAGAAGACGGCAATTACCGCGGCCAGCGCCATCATGCTCGGCAGCCGGCGCGTGAGCAACGATGCCGCAGCCGCCGGCACGATCAGCAGCGCGCTCGTCAGCACCACACCTACTGCCTGGATCGCGCCGACTACTGCCAGCGCCATCAACACCAGCAACACATACCGCAGCCGGTTAGCGCTTAGCCCTATCACCTCGGCATGGATAGGATCGAACGAAGTCAACTCTAATTCTTTGTGCAACAGCAACAGCACAAGCACGATCACCAGCGAAAGGAGCGCAAAGAGGCGCAACTGCTCGTCGGTCACGCCGACGATGTAGCCAAAAAGCATGTGGGTGAAATCGCGAAAGCTGCGCACCGAGCTCATCAGCAAGATGCCCAGGGCAAACATGCCGGTGAACAAAATGCCGATGGCGGTGTCTTCACGGACCTCGCGCCGGCGCGACAGCCAACCGATGCCCAGCGCCGTGGCGATGCCGGCCAGCAGTGCCCCACCGACCATGTTCCAGCGATTTAGGTAAGCGATCACCAGGCCGGGCAGAACAGTGTGCGCCAGCGCGTCGCCGATGAACGCCATGCGCCGCAGCACGACATAGACGCCGAGCAACGCACAGGTCACGCCGACCAGCACGCCGGCCATCGCCGCCGTGCGCATGAAGGCGTACTGGAAGGGCGCGAATACCCACTCGAGCGCACTCATGCCGTCACCATCGTTTGACCGTTTAGATCGAAGACGGCGTGCGAATGTTCGCTCACCGCCCCAACGCCTCGCGCCACTACCCGGCCGTCCATTAGGAACAGCGCATCGTCGAAGTCCGTCTGCAAGCGATCCAAGTCGTGGGTCGCAACAATGACCGTTTTGTCCTCGCGTTGCAAGTCACGCAGCACGGACGACACTACTTCGCGCGTCGCGGCGTCCACTGCGTTCAGCGGCTCGTCCAGCAACAGTAGGTCGGCATCTTGTGCCAGCGCACGCGCCAGCAACGCGCGCTGTTGCTGGCCGCCGGAGAGCTCGCCGATTTGCCGCTCGGCCAGATCGCTCAGTTGCAACCGAGCAAGCGCTTCGTCGGCCTTGCGCCAGTCTTCGCGCGTCGGCCAGCGCAACCAGCCTAAATGCGGATAGCGGCCGGTCAGCACTAGCCGGCGCACGCTGATCGGGAAGCTCCAATCCAGCTCACCGCGCTGGGCCAGGTAGGCGACGCGATGCGGGAACGTGCCAACACGCGCGCCAAAGACCGATAGCGCCCCCGACGCGACCGGCAACAAGCCGGCCGCCGTCTTCAGCAGCGTGGACTTGCCCGCACCGTTCGGGCCGACCAGCGCCACGCGCGTTCCCAGGGGGACGGTCAGGCTTACCCCTTGCAACGCCGGCCGCTCGGCGCCTGGATAGCGCACGCTCAGGTCATGCGCCTCTAACGCCGGCGCATCGCCCGCAGCCGACACAAGCCGCCGGCCACCGTAAGGGAAGATAGGACGCCCACCCAAAATCATTAGCGTCGTTTGAGACAGTCAGAATAGACGAAGGAGCAGGATTTCAGCACAGGGTTTCCATCCTGTTTCTCCTGTTCATCCTGTCCAACCACCTTACTTCATCAGCGCTTCGACGATCGCGCGCGCGTTGAAGCGCATCATGTCAATGTAAGTCGCGCCGGGAGTTCCGGGCGCGCCAAGCGCATCTGTATAGAGTGACGGTCCGATCTCGATGCCGGCCTCCTTGGCAAGGCGCTCCACAGCTTGAGGATTGGTGACGTTCTCCAGAAAGATCACCTTCACGCCTTCGGCCTTGACGGCTTCCGCCAGCTTTGCGAAGTCCTGAGCAGATGGCTCGCGCGCTTCGGCAGACATCGTCCCCAGCACGGCGCCGATCACCTTGAATCCATAGCGATCGGCGAAGTAGCCCAGCGCCTCGTGCGAGGTGACCAGCTTGCGCCGATCTTCGGGAATTTGCTCGACCAGGCCAACGATCTCCTCATCCAAAGCCTCGAGCTGGGCGATGTAAGCATCTGCATTAGCCGCATAGAAGTCGGCGTTGGCAGAATCGGCCTCGCTCAAGGCTTGAGCGATGTTGCGCACCATCTGGATGGCGTTGCGCACATCCTGCCACACATGCGGGTCGTATTCTCCATGCTCGTGTGCGTGCTCGCCAGCTTTCTCCTCGCCATGGCTATGCTCCTTTCCCCCGTCTGCACCATGTTCGTGGCTATGTTCATCTTCACCATGCGTGTGCTCGAACAAGCGGGGATCTATCCCCTCACTGAGCACGACCCGCTTAGCACGCGAGCCAGATGCCTCATACAGCCGGTCGAGCCAGGACTCGAACATCAGGCCATTTTCGAAGATCAGTTGAGCGTCGGCCACCTTAGCCGTGTCGGATGGCGTAGGCTCATAATCATGCGAGTCAGTCTCCGGGCCAACCAGGGTGATGAGTTCCACTCTGTCACCAACCACGTTCCGCACGAGGTCGGCGATGATGCTAAACGTCGCTAACACCTTCAGCTTTGCCTCTGCGGTGGTCGCCGGTGCAGGTATCGGCGTGGCAGTGGGCGCATCAGCGACGGGGGATGCGGTAGGCTCAACCGGCGCAGCGGTCGCAGGTTGCGCCTGGGGTGCAGGCGACGTCGGCACGGCACACGCCGACGCTATCAACGCTATCGAGAGGAGCAGCGGGCCAAACATCAACATAGATCGGCGGTTCATGGTTCAACCTCCGTCCAGGACTGCACACATATAGCTCAGCGTATCGTCGGGTTTATTGAGAACGATTCTCACCAAGGCCCATGAGTATACCAGACGCAACTGCGCTAGAATCGGCACATGCTCAAGCGCACGCGCGACATCCAGAAAGCCCTGAGCGAATCAGGGTATCGCATCACGCAGCCGCGCCAGGCAGTGATCGAGGTCATCCTGCGCGCCCGCCGCTCACTTAGCCCGGAGGAGATCCTGGCGCGCGCGCGCAAGATAGACCCCGGCGTCGGGCTGGCGACGGTGTATCGCACGCTCGACGTGTTACATGCCGAAGGCTATCTGGAGCGCGTGCGCATCGGCAACAAGGGCTATACGCTTACGTGCACCGAGAAAACGCTGCACTTTCACCTGATCTGTGAGCGCTGCCGGACGGTGACCGAGCTTCAGTCCGATCGCTTCTCTCGCGACCTTATGGCACAGCTACGCGCAGCCGGATTCGAGGCCCGCAAGCACGCCATCGAGATCATCGGCCGGTGCGCCAAGTGCCAACCGTCCGAGTGAAGTACGATTGGCGCCAACATGGCTGAACTCCACACCGTCTTCGGCGCATCCGGCGCGCTCGGCTCAGCGATCGTCCACCATCTTGCAGCGGAAGCGTTGCCCATTCGTGCCGTCGCGCGCGACCCGGCCAAGGCCGCCGAAATGCTCCCCGACGGCGTCGAAATCGTCGCCTGCGACGCCACAGATGCAGCAAGCGTCGTCGAGGCCTGCAAGGGCGCAAGCGTGATCTACAACTGCATCTACGTCGGCGACCAAATGAAGGAGGTGACGGCACATCTACTTGCCGGCGCGCGGGCTGCCGGCGCGCGGCTGGTGCATCCGAGCAACGGGCTGGTGTATGGCCCGCTCCAGCAGGTGCCTGCTAAGGAGGATCATCCCCACGCCGCAAACACCCGCCGCGGGCTGATGCGTAAAGAGATCGAGGCGATGCTCATGGAAGCGCACGCCAAGGGAGAGGTGCCCGTCGTCATTCCACGCCTGGCGACGTTCTACGGCGCGCACGTGCACGGCACGTTCATGAGCATGATCTTCGAGGCGGCGTATCAGGGGCACAAGGCGCTCTGGTTGGGCCGGCTGGACATGCCGCACGATTTGATCTATCTGCCCGACGCTGCCGCGGCATGCGTCTTGCTGGCGCTGAACGACGACGCCTACGGCCAAGTTTGGCATGTGCCCGGCGCCGGCCCGCTCACCGGCGAGGAGTTCATCCGGCGTGTCTTCAAAGCCTATGGCAAAACGCCGAAGATCGGCGCGCGCGGGCGCACGTTCTTCCAACTGGCCGGCCTGCTCGCAACGCGCATCAGCGACATGGCCGAAGTGCTCTACCAATTCGAGCAGCCGTTCGTCATGGATGGCTCGAAGTTCGCTGCCGAATACCCCGACTTCGAATACACGCCGCACGACGTGGGCATCCAAGACACGGTGAACTGGTATCGCGAGTACTTTAACGCCGGCGAGTGATCGTCAATGCAGCATGGGATTGGCGCGCATGACGAGCTGCAGCGTCATGCCCCAAGGATCGCGCAGGAAGCACAACTTGTCTCCGGCCGGCGTCGTCGTGATCTCACCTTCTGCGGTCGCACCGGCGGCGATCAATCGTGTGCGCTCTGCCTCGATGTCGTCAACGGCGAAAGCAACGTGAAAGGCAATGGGATGCATGCTCGCGTAGTCCGCTGTGCCCACCGGCTGCTGGTAGAACTCGAACATCATGTTGCGGCCCTGGTCGGCCAGAAAAGTCATGTAAGGCGGCTCGTTTGTCGCGCGCATCACCACCAGATTCAGGTTTTTGACATACCACTCGACGACCTTGGGGGCATCGTTCACGTTGATTGCGATGTGCTCGAATCGAATGCTCATGGCTCTTCCTTTGGAGGGTTTCGCGCGGGTCAGTATACTCTTCCTGCTGCGAAGACGTTTACACGTTTACACGTTCGCACGTTCGCACGTTTACACTTTGCACGTTTACCCACTACATGACACCCGACACAATCCTTCGCTGGGGACTACTCAGCACTGCCCGCATCAACCGATCGCTCATTCCGCCGCTGCGCGCATCGCCGCGCAACCGGCTGGTCGCCGTCGCCAGCCGTGACCCGGCTAAAGCCGAAGCCTATGCGCGCGAGTGGAACATCGAACGCGCCTTCGGCAGCTACGAGGCGCTGCTCGAAAGCCCGGAGATTGACGTTGTTTACATCTCCCTACCCAACAGCCTGCACGCCGAATGGACGATCAAGGCGCTGCGCGCCGGCAAGCATGTGCTATGCGAGAAGCCGCTCACCACGCGCGTCGAAGATGCAGACGCCATCGCCGTCGCAGCGCAAGAAGCCGGCAAGGTCGTCGCCGAGGCGTTCATGTATCGCCATCACCCGCAGACGTTGAAGGTGAAATCGCTGATCGAGTGCGGCGCGATCGGCGAAGTGCGCCTGGTGCGCGGCGCGTTCACCTTCACCCTCACCGACCGCGCCAACGTTCGCGTGAACGCCGGCCTGGACGGCGGCTGCGTCTGGGACGTGGGCTGCTACCCGATCAGCTATGCGCGCACGATGATCGGTGCCGAGCCGGTAGAAGCGTTCGGCATGCAGTTCACCGGCCCCAGCGGCGTGGATGAGACGTTCGTCGGGACGCTGCGCTTTGGCGAGGATGTCTATGCGCAATTCGATTGCGGCTTCCGCGCCCCATTCCGGATGCACATGGAGATCGTCGGCAGCGAAGGGCTGATCGTCATTCCGCGGCCGTTTAAGCCCACCGCGCGCGAGACGATCTACATCGGCAAGGCCAGCGACCAGCTCGAACCGATGGCCATCGAGGGGCCGGAGCTGCTCTACCTCGGCGAAGTAGAGGACATGGCCGATGCCATCTTGAACGGCGCAGCACCGCGCATCAGCCTGCACGACAGCCGAGCCAACGTTGCTGCCATCCTCGCTTTGCTGCGTTCGGCGCGCGAAGGCAGGCCGGTCAAGGTGTAGTCGCTTGTCGCATGCAGCCCCCGACTCCCCATTCCGGACTAAGCTGGGAAGTCGGGAGTGGGGAGTCGGGACAGAAAGACTAACTGCCTATGGAGATTCAGCCATGAGCAAGATGATCGAATACGAAGATGCCAGCGAAGAGGTGCGCGCGGTGTACGATGACATCCGCACCACGCGCAAGACGGATTACATCAACAACTTCTGGAAGGTGCTCGCACAACATCCCCCTACCCTACGCCGCACCTGGCAGATGGTGAAGGAGGTGATGGCCGGCCCGGGCGAACTCGACCCGCTGACGCGCGAGCTGATCTACGTGGCCGTGAGCGTGACGAACGGCTGCGAGTACTGCATCGCCTCGCACACTGCCGCCGCGCGCGCCAAGGGCATGACCGACGCAATGTTCGCGGAGCTGATGGCCATCGTCGGGACGGCCAACATGACCAACCGGCTGGCCAACGGCTTCCAGGTCGAGGTGGACGAGATCTTCAAGCGCTGACGGCTAGCGCGCCAGCCATCCGCCATCCACCACCAGCGTGTGGCCATGCACATAGCTGGAGGCCGCGCTGGCCAGGAAGATCACCGCGCCGACCAGTTCGCTTGGCTCACCCAGCCGGCCTGCCGGGATGCGGCTCAAAATCGCCGGCCCGCGATTCGGATCGTTCATCAGCGGCACGACCATCTCGGTGTTCATATAGCCCGGCGCGATGGCATTCACGTTCACGCCGCGGCTCGCCCACTCGTTGGCCAGTGCCCTCACCAGGCCGACCATCGCATGCTTGGCCGCGCTGTAAGCCGGCACGGTGATGCCACCCTGGAAGCCGAGCACGCTGCTGACGAGGATGATCTTGCCTGCGCCGCGCGGCAGCATGTGGCGCGCCGCCTGCTGGCACAGGTCCATGCCGGCAACGACGTGTAATTCGTAGATCTCCTCGAACACATGCAGCGGATATTCGATGGCCGGCTGGCGATGCTGCTGGCCGGCGCAATGCACAAGCACATCAATCGCGCCCAGCGTGGCCACGACGCGATCTACCAGTCCGGCACGCGCGCTCGCGTCCATCAAGTCGCATGGGAAGAAGTGCAATCCCTCGACCGGCGGGGGCATGCGCGCTGCAACGGCGACCTTCGCTCCGGCAGCCAGCAGTCCTTGGGCAATCGCCAGCCCTAACCCGCGCGAGCCACCCGTGATCAAGACAGCCTTGCCTTCGACGCTGAACAGATCGGTCATGATGCTCCGGCGTCCAACATGGCAAAAGGATTGAAGCTGCGTCGGCGCAGGCTCGGCGCGCGGCCGTCCTCACTTGCCGGCTCGGCCTCTGCCAGCGGCCGCAGCACACCGTCCACTTCTTCGACCTCGAACTGCAGGCTATACAACTTGTAGTACAAGCCGCGCGCTGCCATCAACTCGTCGTGCGTGCCCAGCTCCACCAGCCGGCCTTTATCCAGCACAGCGATGCGATGCGCCACCTGCACGGTGCTCAGGCGGTGCGCGATGATGATCGTCGTGCGGCCTTGCATCAGCCGGCCCAGCGCCTCTTGCACCAAGCCCTCGCTCTCGCTATCCAGCGCCGAAGTCGCCTCGTCGAGCAGCAGGATGCGCGGGTTCTTCAGAACGGCGCGGGCGATGGCGATGCGCTGGCGCTGGCCACCGCTCAACTTCACGCCGCGCTCGCCGACCAGCGTATCGTAGCCCTTGGGCAACGCGAGGATGAAGTCGTGCGCGTTGGCCGCCTTGGCCGCCGCGATCATCTCCTCCTCACTCGCGTTCAAATCGCCATACAGGATATTCTCGCGCACGGTGCCGCTGAACAGCATGGTGTCCTGCGGCACGATAGCGATGGTCGAACGCAAACTGGCGACCTTCAACTCGCGCAGGTCAACGCCATCTAGCCGCACTGCGCCCTTGGTCGGGTCATAGAAGCGTGGGATCAGATTGAACAAGGTAGATTTGCCCGCGCCGCTCGGGCCGACCAGCGCCAGAATTTCGCCCGGCGCGATGTCGAGCGAGACATCGCTCACGACTTCGCGATCGTCTTCGTAGGCGAAGGAGACGTGGTCGAAGGTGATCTGGCCACGCACGGGGCCGATGTCGCGCGCGTCCGGCGCGTCGCGCACCTCGGGCTGGGTGTCGAGGATCTCGAACAGCCGGCGCGTCGCCCCAATCGCCTCCTGAAACTGCGCGAAGATGGTTGCCAGCCCGGAGATGCCGCTGGCGATCACCGCGCCATACAGCAGAAAGGCCACCAGGTCGCCGGCGCGCAATCTACCGGCGCTCACCTCTTGCGAACCGAACCACAATACGCCAACCAGCGCGAAGAAGAACATCAACCCGATCAACGGGCCGAACGTCGCGCGGATGCGCGAGAGCTTAAGCGAGGCCTGGAAGACTTCCTGCGACGCTCGGTTGAAGCGCTGCACTTCGTATGGCTCGCGGCCGAATGCCTTGACCACGCGCACGCCGCTGATCGCTTCTTCGGCGATGGCGGTCGCCTCGGCCAGGCGATCCTGCGCCTTCGTCGAGAGCGGGCGCAGCGAACGGCTATACAGCCGCGCGATGATCGTCGCCAGCGGGAAGATCAACACGACGATGCCGGTCAGCCGCCAGTTGATGGTGACGACGAGCACGGCAGAGCCGATCACCGTCAGGATGTTGCCGAGCAACGTAGCGAGGTTGTTCACCAGCGCGACGCGCACGACGGTGACGTCGGACGACAGGCGCGAGGTCAACTCGCCGGTGCGCCGGTTGGCGAAGAACCCCAGGTCCAGGCTTTGCAAGTGGGCATAGACGCTCTGGCGCAAGTCGCGCGTGACCGAGTCGCCGGCTTCGGCGATCAAGAATTGGCTGCCGATGTCCACGACGGCGCGCACTACGAATACGGCGATGAGGATGCCGATGATCTGCCCGACGCTCAGCCCGACGGGGACGCCGGTTACGGCGTTCACCAACTGGCCGCTCACCAACGGAAAGGCCAAGTTCAACGCCGTGCTGATAATGAAGAGGACAGCGGCGACGGCGATCGCTGCGCGATACGGCTTGACGTAGCGCATCAGCCGCCACGTGATGCTGTTTGCTTTGAACAATCCGGTTACTCGCTCCTGCCTTGCGTATTGTGCCAAAGCTCACCGACCGCTGCACGCCGCCAGGCCGGCCTCGACGTTCGCCCGAATCTCCTGATCTGCCGGGGCGAGTTCGAGCGACTTGGCCCACATCGCGCGCGCGTTATCGCACTCCTGAATCCAGCGATAGGCGAAGCCGTAGTATAGATAGTCTATCGCGCTGAGCGACGTGCCCAATTGCTGCGTGACGGTGAGGGCGCGCGTGTAATCTTCGACTGCACCGAAGTAGTTGCGCACCTGAAAGTTGAGCAGCGCGCGTTCGGTCAACGCGCGCACCCGCGTCGGCTCCAGCTCGATCGCTTTGTCCAGCGCCTCGCGCGCTTTCTGCCGCTCGCCGATGAACCGATATACCATCCCCAATTGCTGATACGCTTCGGCGTGCTGGGGATCCATCTCAATGATGCGCTGAAAGACTTTGATGGCGTTAGCCGTCTGGCCGGTGACGTAGAAGATGCGCCCAATGGCGCTCAGCACGTGCGGCATGTTGGGATCGCGTTCCAGCGCCCGCTCGTAGTGGTAGCGCGCCATGTCGTATCGGCCAAACACATCGTAAACGTAGCCGAGGTTGCGCAGCGCATCTACGTTGTCCGGCTCTAGATCCACCGCCGTCTGTGCGGCCGCGCGCGCTGCGTTGAAGTCGCCGCTGTCCGCCAATGCCTCGGCCAAATAAGCGTAGCCGGTGGCATAGTTCGGGTCGGCGGCGACGACGGCTTGGCACTCGGCCACTGCTTCGGCGATGCGCTTCTGCCAGTCCAGCGCCATGCACAATACTGCGCGCGACGGCAGGTGATTGGAGTCTATCTCCAGCGCCTTGCGGATGCGCTGCTCAGCCTTCTCCGGCTGGCCGATGAACACCATCAGCCGGGCGGCGCGGCGATGCAGATCAAGGTCGTTGGGCCGGCGGCGGCTGGCGCGATCGTAGGCTTCTATCGCAGCGCGATAATTGCCCTGCGCCGCCGCCGCTTCCGCAGCGCGGATGAAATCATCCACGCTGCGGGTAGGCGTGGGGGTGAGTGCAGGTGTGGGAGTGCGGACGTTGCGGCCGAGCTGGATGCCGTAGCCCAGCCGGGTTTGCACGAGCAAATAGCCGCCGGCGACAAGACCAACGATGGTCAGCAACGCTAACCACGCGCAACCGCTGTTGCTACGCCGACGGCTGAGCCCCGCGTATCTTCGGTCCCGCAATCGCACGCCGCGATGTTAGCACGAGCGCGATTGCAGCGGAAGAAGCGCAGAGGCGTCCGATGACGCCTCTGCGATCAAACCTTCTCCGGCTGGTAGAGCATGCCGTCCAGCAAACGCTCCACCGCCATCGTGTGGCTATCTACGCCGTGGTTTCTGAAGTACTCGGAGTTGCAACTCCACTGGCCATGATCGTAGGTGACGAGATACTCTCCGTTATCCCCGCGCACCATCACCTGGAAGGTCAAGAATTGAAAGCGGTCGCGCTCCTGAGCGTAACGATGCGCCTTTTCGACCTTACCGATCATGCTTGAGTCCATCATTTGTTCTACCTCCTAAGCTTGTAGACAAGCAAAAGGCACGCGATGCAGTCGCATGCGTGCCCTGTTTCCGTGCTGTTAGATTTGCGTGTGACGACAGCGAAGGCGCTTCCACGGTCACTTTCGCTTCCATCACCCTGGATTGTATAAAAACGCAGGACGATGTCAACTCGTACACAACTTAAACAATCGTGAGAAAAAGCCAAGCACCCCTCTTATGGGCAACCCCAGTGCCGCATATACTGTGACCTTGAGCGCGCCTGTAGTCAAAACGACATTGACACAGGCATTCGTACTCTGTTACCCTTCACTCAGCCGAACCGGCCGGCGGTGATTACTCCGGCTGCTGCCCGGTTCACTGAACAACAATGATTCGCTCACTGAAGCTGCGCACGCCGCCACCCGAACCTGGAAGCGAACTTGATCTCGATCGCGCGTTCGCTCTGTGCAGCGAAATCACCCGCGATCACTCCAAGTCGTTCTACTTCAGCACGTCGTTCCTCCCGCGGGATAAGCGGCGCGCCATCCGCGCTTTCTATGCCTTCTGCCGCACTACAGATGACACCGTGGATGTGCTGAGCAAGAGCGACGCCGAAGCGCGCCCGTTCCTCGACGAATGGCGCCGCGCATCGCGCCTCTCACCAAGCGAACAGGTCAATCCGGTGCTGGCAGCCTGGACATCCATCCGCGATCGCTACGCCGTGCCGCAGACGTACGTCGAGGAATTGATTGACGGTTGCGAGATGGACTTGACCATCAAGCGCTACGAAACCTGGCAGGAACTGGAGCGCTACTGCTACTGCGTCGCCAGCACGGTCGGCCTAATCTCGATGCACATCATCGGTGTGAACGACGACGACCCTGACCTATTTGAGCGCAGCCGGCAGCCGGCCATAGACCTGGGCATCGCGCTTCAGCTGACCAACATCCTGCGTGACGTGGGCGAAGACCTGGGCCGTGGGCGCATCTATCTGCCTCAGGAAGACCTGCGGCGCTTCGGCTACACGGAAGAAGACCTGCACGCCGGCGTGATTGACGAACGGTTTCGCGCGCTGATGCGCTTCGAGATCCAGCGCGCACACGAATACTACGCACGCAGCATTCCGGCCATCTCCGCGCTGAAGCCGGATGGCCGCATCGCGGTCGGCGCAGCGGCCATGCTCTACCGCGGCATCCTGGACAAGATCGTCGAGAACGATTTCGACGTGTTCAACAAGCGCGCCCATCTCTCGCTTCGCGAGAAGCTGCAACGCATGCCCGGCATCGTGTGGACGGTGAAGCAGCTCCCGCCGCCGGCCGGCGAACGCAAGGAGGCAGCGAGCGCATGAACGCCGGCACGCGGCCGGTGAGCGACCCCGGCATTACGCGGACGCGCGCGAGCGCGCACGCATGGCGCTTCTCATCGGCGTTCTTCGTCCTCTACCTGCTCTCTATGCCGGTCTACTGCCTGGTGCGCTTCTCCGGCCAGCAGGCACTGATCGGGCCAAGCACGGCTTTCACGGCGATCAGCTTGTTCGCCTTCTCCCTGATGCACTGCGTCGAGATGCGCGGCGTATGGCGTTCATCGCTCATGTTGCTTGTCGGCTTCGCCATCGCGCTGGCGATGGAGTACCTAGGCAGCACATACGGCCTGATCTTCGGCAACTACGACTACACCGACAATCTCGGCCCGAAGGCACTGGGCAAGGTGCCGGTCATCATCCCGATCGCCTGGTTCATGATGCTGTATCCGGCGTGGAGCGTCGCGGATTTACTGGTTGTACAGTGGACAAAACGGAAGACGCGAGACGCGAGACGCACCAGGTCACACGTATTGCGTCTTGTGTATCCCGTCACACGCATCACCATCGCTGCGTTGGCGATGACGGCCTGGGACCTCAGCCTAGATCCGCGCATGGTCGCCGACGGGAATTGGGTGTGGCGCGACGGCGGCGAGTACTTCGGCATTCCGCTCAGCAACTACGTCGGCTGGTTCATCACCTCCGCGCTCATCTACTGCGCCTGGCATTTGATCGAGTCCTCCATCCCTCAATCTCCAATCTCCCCACCTCTTATCTTCAACCCTTCTCAATTCTCAATTTCTGCCGGTGTGGGCTTACGTCGTCACCTGGCTCGGCGAAAGCCTAGCCAACGCGGTCTTCTGGGGTGGGCCGGCCGTGGCAGTGGCCGTATTCGCCGGGATGGGGATGTTCGGCGGGCCGGCGCTATGGATCTTGCTGCGCGCGTCGCGCCGCACTACGCATGTCGCCTAGCCAGCTTGGAGTTCGTAGCTGGCCGCCTGAACGGTCTGAGAGAGATCTACGACCGCGCCGACGGTTCGATTGATCGTCTCCGCCCACTTCTCCGGCGTGTCCAGTTGAAAACCGGTCAGGTCGCCGATCTTGCGCTGGATGATGAGGAATGGCTTGGCCCCACGGCGGCCGTTGAAGCGCCTGAGCAAGAAGGCCCGCTCGATGTCGCGCAGAGGGATGACGATCTCACGCTCCGGCGCAACCTGAGCGAAATGAATGGCGGTGTCGCTCAGCACCAGCGTGCCATTACCGCCCACGCCGAACGAGCGCGGCTCGTTCAGGAAGTTCGCCTGCACCGGCCCCATTACGAATTGCACGCCGCGCGCCTTCCAATCCTTGACAGCTTGCGCACGCCGCTTGCGAACCGCCATCGTGATGGACGACACCGCGTAAGTGAGCAGGAGCATCGAGATCACCAGGCTACCCGCAAAGATCACGATCGGGTAGATGATGGGATTCACACTTGGCGGATTCATCTTGACGCCATTTTGCACCATCGCGGGCGATGTGACAAATCGCGCAGAGTGGTCAGGCCTGGAGCGCGCTCCCGGTCTCAGGATCAAACGACGATGTTGATGAGCCGTCCTTTCACGTAGTGCACCTGTTTTGGCTGTGCGCCGTTGATGAAGCGCCGCGCGCCCTCGCTGGCCAGCGCAGCCTGGGTGATCGCCTCTTCGCTGGCATCCGCCGGCACGACGATCCGGTCGCGCACTTTGCCGTTGACCTGGACGACGATGGTGATCTCCTCGGCGCGCGCTGCTGCTTCGTCCGCGACTGGGAAGGGCTGCCGGTGGATGCTATAGGGCCGGCCCAGCCGGTGCCATAGCTCTTCAGCGATATGGGGCGCGATCGGTGCCAGCAAACGCAGCAGGATATCCACCGCTTCGTCCCATTCAGGCGTGCCGGCCAGACCCGCGTCGCGCGCCTTATACAGCGCGTTGGTGAATTCCATCATCGCCGCAACGACCGTGTTGAAGCTGAATGCCTTCAGGTCGCGTTCATAGCGCTGGATGGTCTGATGCGCGATTCGGCGCAGCTCGCGCGCGCTCATTTGGACGGGCGCACCTTTGTCCTCCTCCGGCGCCAGCACGATGCGCCACACGCGGTCCAGCCAGCGCCGCACGCCGGGCACGCCCTGCGTGCTCCACGGCACAGTCTGCTCGAAGTCGCTGATGAACATCTCGTAGCCGCGCAGCGCGTCGGCGCCGTGCTCGGCGATGACCTCGTCAGGCGTGATCACGTTGCCCTTCGACTTGCTCATCTTCTCATAGTACTCGCGCCCCTTCTCGTCCACGCGCTTCTGCGGCGAGAGGATCAAGCCTTGGTTACGCAGGGCGCTGAACGGTTCCTTGAACTTCACCACGCCCAGGTCGTATAGTGCCTTCGTCCACATGCGCGAATACAGCAGGTGCAGCACGGCATGCTCTGCGCCGCCGACGTACATGTCCACCGGCAGCCAGTAGTCAATCTCCTTCGGATCGCCGATGGCCTTGTCGTTATGCGGGTCGGCGAAGCGGATGTAGTACCACGATGAGCACGCCCAAGTGGCCATCGTGTCGGTCTCGCGCCGGCCGTTGGGCGCGTTGACGAACTCGGGGATGTTCTCCAGCGGCGATTCGCCATTCGGCCCCGGCTCGTATTCCTTCACCTTCGGCAGCAGCAGCGGCAGCTCATCTTCGCGCATGGCCACCGGCCCATCCGGCGTGTGCACGATCGGGATCGGCGTGCCCCAGTAGCGCTGGCGGCTGATCAGCCAAGGACGGATCTTGTAGTTCACGCGGCGTTTGCCGAAGCCCATGCGCTGGCAATACTCGATCGCCGCGCGGATGCATGCTTTGCCGTCAGGGCCGGTGCTCATGCCGGTGATCGGGCCGCTGTTCACCATCACGCCGGCCTTGTCCTCATAGGCAGCGGTCATTTGAGATTGGTAGCTGGAGATTAGAGATTGGTCAATCAACGAATCTCTAATCCCTAATCTCTTGATCTCAGCCTCCGGAAAGACCACGACCCTGATCGGCAAGCCGAACTTGCGGGCAAACTCGAAGTCGCGCTGGTCATGCGCCGGCACGGCCATGATTGCGCCCGTGCCGTAGCTCATCAACACGTAATCGGCGATCCAGATCGGGATGCGCTCACCGTTCACGGGGTTGATGGCATACGCGCCGGTGAACACGCCGGTCTTCTCCTTGTTCTCCGCCGTGCGCTGCTCCTCAGTCTCGCCTTTGGCGAAGGCGATATAGCGCTCCACCTCGGCGCGCTGCTCGGGCGTGACGATCTGCGGCACCAGCGGATGCTCCGGCGAGAGCACCATGAACGTCGCACCCCACAGTGTGTCGGGCCTGGTGGTGAAGACGCGAATCACCGGCCGGTCGGCATGCGATGCACCGCAATCCACCGGGAAGTCCACCTCGGCGCCCTCGCTCTTGCCGATCCAGTTGCGCTGCATTAACACGATGCGCTCCGGCCAGTCCACGCTGTCCAAGTCGTTGATCAGGCGCTCAGCGTAGGCCGTGATGCGGAAGAACCACTGCTTGAGCGTGCGCTTGACGACCAGCGCGCCGCTGCGCCAGGCACGGCCGTTTTCCACCTCCTCGTCGGCAACGACGACTTTATCCACCGGATCCCAGTTGACGGTGCTCTCGGCCTGGAAGGCGAGGCGGAAGTTGTTGAGGTAGTCATTTTGCTCGCGCCGGCTCATCGCGCGCCACTGGTCAGCAGTGATGGCCGGCGTTCCCTTGTTGACCACGCCAACATGTTCTGGATGCGTGTCAATGTAGTCGAAGATCGCCTGCGATCCACGTTCGGCCAGCTCGGCCTCCAGTTCAGCAATCGGGCGGGCTTTGTCTTGGCGCGGGTCGTACCACGCGTTGAACAACTGGATGAAAATCCACTGCGTCCAGCGGTAGTAGTCGTCGTGCGCGCTGTTGATCAGCCGAGACCAGTCGTAGCTCAACCCCATCAGCTTGTACTGGCGCACGTAGTTGGCGGAGTATTTCTCATTCAGCTCGTGTGGATCTACTTTGAGCTTGATGGCGGCGTTCTCGGTCGGCAGGCCGAAGGCGTCGAAGCCCATCGGATGCAGGACGTTGTAGCCCTTCATGCGGTAGTAGCGGGCGATCACGTCCGTCGGCACGTAGTTGCGGGCGTGGCCGACCGACATCCCCTCGCCGGATGGATACGGGTAGAAGTCCAAGATGTAGTACTTCGGTTTGTCGCAGGCCGGCTCGGTTTTGTAGAGTTGATCCTGTTCCCAGCGGGCCTGCCACTTCGGTTCGATCTCTTGCGGCTTGTATCTATCCACCATCTTGCATGCTCCCGGCTGCAAGTTCATCGCTCACAGCTAACAAAGAAGCCCACTCATCCGCTCAGGGACGAGTGGGCCCGTGGTACCACCCTGATTCGTCTGGCCAGAAGTCAGATGTCAGGCATTCGGAAGCCAGACCGCTATCTGACTTCTGACCGCTGACCTTCTGAGCTCTGAAACTCAAGACCTCGACTGCGCGATAACGGGCGCACCCGTGCTTTTCATGCTCGCGGACGAGTTCAGTCTGACGCGCTCCCTGTGGGCACATTGCCGGGCTCCCACCTCACTTTCCCGGCTCGCTGCAGAGATGACCTACTACTTCCGGTCTTCGCTTTTACGCACAAGCAGCCTGAACCGGCTGCCTGCGTCGAACTTCATGGACCAGAGGGGACTTGAACCCCTGACCTTCTCAATGCCATTGAGACGCGCTCCCAGCTGCGCCACTGGCCCTTAAACAAGATGCATTATACACGACTACGCTAGACTTCCGAGGTCTGTTGTCTGGATGCATCGGGTCGCGCCGCTGGTACACCTTGGCAGCGGTAGCGTCAGCCAACTCATCCCCTCGCCCGACGGCCGGCGGCTCGCAGTCGTCGCCAGCGCCGGCGTGCACGTCTACGACGCTACGCAACTGAGCCAGCAATATGCGTTGACCCACTTCATCGAGAAGACCGACGTGACCGACGCAGCATTCTCTCCAACGGGTGAGACGCTCGCCGTCCTCCACTCGAGTGGAACGTATGTCATTTCGCGCGCCGCCCTTGTTTTGCTCGATGCGGGCAGCGGCCGAGAGTTGCGCCGTCTAGACCCCTCCCCCTACCCGGCTATGCCGAACACATTGCGCTTGCTCCACAAGGTGAGCGCCTGGCCGTGACGCTGTTCGACACGGGATCAAGGGGCAACATCGCGCTCATCAATGCTCAGAGCGCGCAAGTTGAGCGCACCATCCCTATTACGCGTCCTGAAAAGCATCTCCTAGCGCTCCACTTCCTGACGAACGGCCGGCTGCTCTTCTCACAGGGCGAGGGCCTGGCGGTGCTCGATCCGGCCAGCGGCGTAAGGGACACGCTGAGCTACCCCTCCGCGCCGGCACGCGTCGCAGTTTCCACGAACGGCGAACGCCTGGCCGTTCTGCTGCAGGATCGTTCGATCCAGATCGCTTCGATCGGCCAGGGCGGCGTCATCTCGACAAGCATGATCGAGGCCTATCGCAGCGGCAACCAGGCAGTGCGCGAGATGGCGATCTCACCGGCAGGCGACCGGCTGGCGGTCGGATTAGCCGGCGGCGTGGTCGAGATCTGGGAGCTGAGCGATGCTCCGCGCAAACAACGCCGCGTCACTACCGGCATGCCGGAGTGGCGGGAGATCTGGTTAGGCGAACTCGGGCTTGGGACGCGCGAACTCTTCTTATGCTGGCCCGACGACTACATCGAACGTTGGGAGACAATCGGCGCAGAGGACGCATGGCGCGTGCAACGCCTCGACCATCTAGTGCAATACGGAGATGTGGCATTCACTGCAACACCGGATCTGCTGGCGCTCGGCGAAAGCACTGGCGTCGTCCGCCTGTGGCGCATGAGCGAAGGGCGCGTGATCAAGACGATCGGCGAACGGTTCGCGTCAAGCAACGAGATACGCGAAATGGCGCATCTGGCCATCTCGCCGGATGGCGCACTGGTGGCGATCGGTCTCCACGTCGTCCCTCCGAACGAGTTCAACTTTGAGCGCAGCGTGCTGAGCATCTGGGACGCGAACAACGGCCAGCGACTGGCCGAGTTCACCGAGCGAGGCAGCATCTTCAGCGGGCTGGTTTTCTCACCCGATGGCGCTGCGCTGGCCATTGGTCTGCGCAGCATCGGGCAGGAAGGCGGCGTAATCAAGCTGTGGCGCGCTGCCGATCCACGCGACCTGCAAACGCTCGAGCGCCTCGAGGGGACGGTCGCCGGGCCGGTATTCTCGCCGGATGGCCGCTCGCTGATTGCGGCACACGGGCGGTCGGTGACCATTTGGAGCACAGAGAACGGTCGGCGGCTGGATTCTTGGACGGCACTCCGCCAAGAGTCGGGGAAGCCATATAGCCTGGCACTCTTGCAGGATGGCGTTACGCTCATCATCGCTACGGAGCGCTGGGTTGGCGAAATGGCAGTATTGAACATCGCGCGTCGAGAAGAGCAACGCTATATCAAAGGCGGTTATCGCTTCTTCGAAATTGCTCCCTCGCCAATCGCCGGTGTCCCGCTGGTTGCAGCAGGCACCGACGGGCCGTTGTTTTTGCGCAATCTGACCGACGACAAACGCAGTTGGGCCGTGCCCAGTCCGCTGGAGGTATCTCTACACCGAGTTGCTTTTGCACCCGATGGCAGGCTGCTTGTGACCCTTTCGAGCAACGGCATTGTGACGGTATGGGGCGTGCCGCCGCCCTAAAGCTCATTGGCTGCGCTGCCGGCGCGGGAAGGCGGCATACAGCGCGCCGAAGAAGAACAGGCCGACGAACGCCCACAGCCCCAGGCCGCTCCAGCCGGCCAACAAGCCGACGAGCAGCGGGCCCCAAAAGAAGACCATCAGCAACCCAAGCGCAGCCACGGCCCAGGGCCAAGCCTCGGACCATCGCCCTGCGCGCACCATGTCCAGGATTTCGGCCGTGCTCTTCTCGCCGTATAGTTCAAAGCCTTTGCGCACACCTTGAAAGAAGGAGACTTCGGCACTGGCGCCGACGCTCAGATCCTCTGCGCCGGCGCTCGCGTCCGTCTTCACCTCACGCACGCGCTCGGACAAGTGCTGCGTTGCTAACTCGCCGCGCCGGCCGACCACTGCGACACCGACAACGATCATCAGAATAGATGTGAGCAACCCAGTAACCACTATGACCATAGAACGCTTCCATATCGCGATACCGTGATGATATATCTACGCCTAGTGCCTTGTTAGGTTGAATTTTGCTCTTTCATAACTGGATACAGACGCCTGAGCTTGATCCGGGCATCGGCGGTGGTAAACTGCCACACCACCTTGGCGCATGCGGTGTTGCGCCGCGTTTCCCAGGCGGTGACTTCA
>JANWYN010000150.1 GCA_025055235.1 Candidatus Roseilinea sp.
AACCGCCCTGCACAGCCTCTCAACGGCAAAGTGACTCTCGACTCGCCGGCCATGAGCGATGGCGTCGCCATCCGCGCCGTTGACCTGACGACCGGCTACAAAAACGGCAAAAGCCAGCGGGTGGTGCACCGCGGCCTGAGCTTGTCTCTGTCGCGCGGGAAGCTCACCGCGCTGCTCGGCCCCAACGGCGCCGGCAAGAGCACCTTGATGCGCACGCTATGCGGCCTGCAGCCCGCGCTGGGCGGCAGCGTGTGGATAGACGGCGAGCCACTGCACACGCTCTCGGCTGAGCGCAGGGCGCGCAAGCTCGCCGTGGTGCTCACCGACCGGGTGGACATCGGCTACATGACGGCCTATGGGCTGGCCGCGCTGGGCCGCCATCCCTATACCCGCTGGGACGGCCGCCTTACGCCCGAAGATGAAGCCATCGTGCAAAGCGCCATGCGCGCAGCTCGTTGCGAAGGACTGGCCGCGCGCATGGTAGTCCAGCTGAGCGACGGCGAGCGTCAGCGCGTGATGATCGCCCGCGCGCTGGCGCAGGACACGCCGATCATCTTGCTCGACGAACCAACCGCTTTCCTCGACCTGCCGCGCCGCATCGAGATCATGCAACTGCTGCGGCAACTGTCGCACGACACCGGCCGCGCGCTGCTGGTGAGCACGCACGACCTCGAGCTGGCCCTGCGCTACGCCGACGTGCTGTGGCTGATGGGCAGCGATGGCACATTCATCGCCGGCACGGCGGAGGAGATCTATCGCCGGGGTGACTTGCTGCGCACCTTCGCCAGCGAGGGCGAAGAGGTCAGGCGCTACCTGGAAGAGATGCACGAACGATGGAAGACAACGCTCTGAACCTGCCGACGATGGCACCTTACACCCGGCACGTGCTCATCTGCACCGGCCACTACTGCGATCCCGAGGGCAAGGCTGAGCGGTTGTATCGCGCACTGCCGGGCTTGCTCGGCAACCTCGGGCGCTACGACAACCCGCAACGCATCAAGCGCGGCACGTGCCCATGCCTGGGTGTGTGCTACGGCGGGCCGATTGCCGTCGTGTATCCCGAAGGAATCTGGTATCGCGTCCCCGACGAGGCCGCGCTCAGGCGCATCGTCGAGGAACATTTACGCGGCGGCGAACCCGTTGCCGAGCTGATCTTTCACCGGCTGGGCAATTCGCTCACCCCACATGCCACAATTGAAGGAGCGCAGTCACATGGCACATAAATCGCTCGACCCGGACTTCGTCGTCGAAGAGATCGGCGACGGCGTGATCGAAGGCTGGCGACTCGACACGAGCGAACAGACGTTATTCAACCTGCTGAAGGATCTCTTCGAGAACCACTGGCAGCACATCGTCTTCGGCACCATGATCCAGGGCAGCGTGTTCGAGATCAAAGTTGACCGCCCGCCGGCGCGAATCGGCTTGCTGGATGGTTACCTCACGGTGGACTTCGGCACGTGGCACTTCCACGTGTGCATCGGCGAGAACTTCGGCACTCAGGCACGTCCGACCTCACCAGAACTGCGCGCCATTCGCAAGACGGCGCGCGCCGAGCTGGTGCGCCGGCTCAACCCCGACGGCACGCCGAGCAGTTGGCGACTGCGTTTGTTCAACGGCAAGGACGAAAACCAGCTCGTTGTCTTTCTGCCCAACCCCTTCCTCTCGGACGAGATGAAGTTCCTCAAGCAGCCCGATTGGAGCCGGTTGGCACTGTGGGATCACCTGCGCGCGACCTATCTGCAACTGCCGCCCGATCCTCGCGACCGCACCGGCAAGACGTTGTTTCACGGTTGATGCAGCGGGTTTACCGCTGCAATCCGGAGGCCAGCTATGAAAAGATCTGCGAATGCACAAATCAGCCTGGAGATGCAAGACGTGGCCTATGCTTATCCTGGCCAGGCTGGGTGGGCCATCCATCACATCAACTTCAAGTTGTTCGGGGGACAAAAAGTCGCCATCGTGGGGCGCAACGGCAGCGGCAAGTCCACCTTGCTCATGGTGGCGGCCGGCCTGCTGCGCCCAACGCATGGAACGCTGTTCGTCAACAACCAGCCGGTCACGTTCGACTTGCAGGGCGCACTGGCCTTGCGCCGTCTGGTCGCAGCGGTATTCATGAACTGCGACGACCAGATCATGGACGCGCATTTTGACAGCCGCAATGCCTCACCCGATTTCCCAAATCCCCTTGACACGTACACCGACGCATGGCTGAAAGACGAAACCTATCGCCAGCGCATCGAGCGGGTCAATGAACTGCGGCGCGTGGTCAACGCTATGATGCGCCCGCGCCATGCGCTAAGCCTGGGCGAACAGGCGAAGGCTGCATTGCAAACCGCCTTCCAACTCGGCGCAGGCATCTTCGTTGTGGATCACACCCTGGATTGTCTCGACCAGTTCGCGCGCAACGACTTGCTAAACACGCTCGATGCGTTCGCCGGCCGCGGCGGTTTGGTCTTGCTCTCCACGCACAACGTCTCGGCAGTGCAATCCTGGGCAACGCTGTTGTTGGTGATGGCCGGGCACACGATTGCGATGATGGCCCCGCCGGAATGCATCTTCGGCGACTCGTTTTTGCGCCGGATCGTGGTTGGGAGAGAAGCGCCACTGGAGCCCAATTGGCAGGCGTGATGTCATGTCCGATGAACCTCGCCTTCCTCCTGCGCTCATCATCGCTGCGCCCCACAGCGGCAGCGGCAAGACCACGGTCACGGCCGGCCTGATTGCCGCACTGGCCGCGCGCGGCTTGCGCGTGGCGCCGTTCAAGGTTGGGCCGGACTACATCGACCCGACCTATCACACCGCGGCTGCCGGGCGCACCTGCCACAACCTCGACGCATGGATGCTGGACGAAGCAGCGCTGCGCAAGCTGTACGAACGTCGCACGCGCGACGCCGACGTTGCCGTGATCGAAGGGGTGATGGGATTGTTTGACGGCGTGGCTGGCGACGACGACACCGGCAGCGCCGCGCACATCGCTCGTCTGCTCGATGCCGCCGTGGTGCTGGTGATCGACGCGCGGGCCATGGCGCGCACCGCGGCAGCCATCGTGCACGGCCTGAGCAGCTTCGACCCGCGGGTGAACGTGGCCGGCGTCATCTTCAACCGCGTGGGCAGCCCA
>JANWYN010000008.1 GCA_025055235.1 Candidatus Roseilinea sp.
GGCCGAACGCTGGCGCGTGGGGCACATGCGCGAGCACCGGCGCGGGTTGAACGCAGCGCTGCGAGAGGCGCGCGGGCGTTACGCCCATGCTTCCGCCGTCCTGGTGCTGCCATCCGACCTGGCAGCGCTGAGCGTGACGGACGTGCAGGGCATGCTCGCCGCAGCGCAGCAAGCCGGCGAGCGCTGCGTGGTCATCGCGCCGGATCGTCATGGCCGTGGCACCAACGCGCTCTTGCTCAAGCCCCCCGACGTCATTGACTTCGACTTCGGGACGAACAGCGCGCTGCGCCACGCCCAGCGTGCTGCGGCACGCGGAATACAACCGATTTGGTTCCGCTCGGATTCGATCTGCCTCGACCTCGATTCGCCGGACGACCTGGACCTGTATCTGGAGCAATGGTAGCGCCAAGAGCTACTCGTTCCAGCTCGCATTTCTCGTCCTGCGTCTTTCGTCGTGCGTCCTTCGTCTTGCGTCATGCGTCTTGCGTGTGGCGTCAACTCCCGACTCCCAACTCCCCATTCTCAATTCTCAATTCTGAATTCTGAATTCTGAATTCTCAATTCTCAATTCTCAATTCTCAATTCTCAATTCCCGAACGTTCCAGCGCACGCTGATACGCCTCGGGCGTGTCTACGTCAAGCAGCACCGCATCGGTGTTGACCAGGATGTGAGCGACGGCCTGCGGATTCGCTCGCAGCAGCATGCGCATCTGCGCGCCGTCGGGCAGCGCGAGCGCCGCCGGCCACCATCGCCGCGCGATGAGCACAGGATGGCCGCGCACGTCGCCGAACTTCGGCGCGATGATCTCGCCACAGCCCTGCTCGAATGCCTGCCGTATGCGCCGGAGGAGCCATGCCGGCAACAACGGCTGATCGCCGGGCACGATAAACGCCGCCTCGGCATCCGTTGCTTGCAGATGAGTCAGGCCGGCTTTGATCGAGGAGAGCATCTCGCCTTCGCGGTAGCGCGGGTTGTGCACGAACGTTACCGGCAGGGTCGCCAACGCCGCTTCGATGCGCTGGCGCTCGTGGCCGGTCACGACCACGACGTGCGCGATGCCGGCATTGCGCACAACTTGCACCGTGCTGCGAATCACCGTGCCGTCACGGAACGGCAGCAACAGCTTGTTGGTGCCGCCGTGACGCGATGAGGTGCCGGCAGCCAGGACGATCGCCGCGATCGGCCTGGGCTGAGCAGCCTCTGTGCCTTGCAATGATACGAAAGGCGTTGGGTTACGTTTTGCGTCTTGCGTGTTGCGTGTTGCGTCTTCGTCTTGCATCTTGCGTCCTGCGTCTTACGTCCCGCGTCCTGCACCCTCAAGGCCTTCTAGCACAATGCGGGCACAGGCTTCCCACGAGAAGCGCGTTAGGTTGCGATAGCCGGCCGCGACGAGCCGCGCGCGAACGCCCTCATCGAGGACGATCGTTTCGAGCGCGCGCGCGATCGCCTCGACATCGAGCGGGTCGAACAGCAGCGCAGCGTCGCCGGCCACCTCCGGCAATGACGAAACGTTGCTGCACGCGACCGGTATGCCGGCCGCTTGTGCCTCCAGCACCGGGAAGCCGAAGCCTTCATACAGCGAGGGGAAGACATACGCTCGCGCAGAACGCATCAGGGCTGCCTTCTCGGTGTCGCTCACATACCCGGTCAAGACGACCGACGACTGCAAGCCGGTCGCTTCGACTTCGGCGCGCAAATCTTCGCTGCCCCATCCCGGTCCACCGGCCAGCACCAATCGCATCCCGGCCAAGTCCGGTCTGGCGATTACGCGCGCCCAGGCCTGGATTAAGCGGCGCAGGTTCTTGCGCGGTTGCAGCGTGCCGACGTGCAGCACGTATGGCCGGCCGTCACCCAGGCCAAACTTCGCTAACGTGCGCCGAGCCTCGTCCTCTTGAACCTCCACCAACGGCAATGGGCCGGGATGAGCAACGACGACGCGATCGTGAGCGATGCCGTAGAAGTGAAGCACATCGCGCCGGGTGGCCTCCGAGTCGGCGATCACCACGTCGGCGCGGCGCACCGAAAGCCGCGTGCCGAGGTCGAGATACAGCCGCTGCACCGATGGGTGCGCGTCCGGGAAACGACGATAGCCCACGTCGTGGACGGTGACGACGGTGCGGATGCGGCGTTGCACCTGCGCGCGGATGAACGAAACAGGCAGCACGTGCGCCGGCACGAACAACGCATCGGGCGGACGCGCTGCCAGCTCGCGCGCCAGGCCGAGGTGCGTCCAAAGCCGGCGGCGAGGAATGACGACCGGCTCGACACCATTCGACCGGCAAGGCGAGAGCAGGAAGTCAGGATCAAGCACCTGGCGCAGATAGAGGCGAAAGCAATGCTGCGGTGCAATGCGCAGGAGCGCGGCAACGATCTCGCGCGAGTAGCGCTCTGTGCCGGTCAGGCGTGCGCCGGTCGCGCGGCTGGCGTCAATGCCGATCCACACACTATGATTATCGCGGATCGTTCCAGGCAAGCGGCTGTGTTAACATCTTGAAAAAGAAAGCCCGATGCCCGCGAAACGCGTCCCAGACATCGTCATTGCCCGTTTGCCGCTCTACCTCCGTGCGCTGAGCGCCATGCAGAACGGCGGCAAGGAATTCACTTCCTCGCAGGAGATGGCACAATGGCTCGGCATCAGCTCGGCGCAAATCCGCAAAGACTTGTCGCATTTCGGTGAGTTCGGCAAACAGGGCACCGGCTATTCCGTCGCCGGCCTCCAGGAGAAGCTCCGCCAAATCCTCAACCTGGAGCGCGAGTGGCCGATCATCATCATCGGCGCCGGCAACATCGGCAGCGCCGTGGCCAACTATCCCGGCTTCACGCATCGCGGCTTTCGCGTGTGCGCTGTGTTCGACAATGACCCGAAGAAGATCGGCACCACAGTGGGCATGTATGAGGTGTGCGACGTGCGCAAGCTGCCGGAATTCGTCCGCGAACACGACATCCGGCTGGCGATGATCGCCGTGCCGGCCGAGGCGGCTCAAGAGGTCGCCGATCTGGCCATCGCTGCCGGGATCACCGCCATCCTCAACTACGCGCCGGTCAACCTCATCGTGCCCGAGCACGTGCGCGTGGAGAACATTGACCCCGTGCTCCACTTGCAGCACATGACCTACTATCTCTCCTGATCACCCAGCGCTAGTTCGTGTCATTTCGTCACAAACGCTTGACAAACCTGATGCAACCGTTACGATTTGTGTCTAGTTTCTACTTTCACTCAAAACGGGAGGATGATGATGGACAAGCGTATCGTCAGGGTGATCGCTGCGGGCGTCGGGGCCGCTTTCGTGCTCACCGCCTGCGCGGTGAGCAACCGCCAGATCGTGACCGGCCCAAATGGTCTGGTCATCGCGCCACTTAACTTCACGCCGCCAAAGACACAGCAAGCCGCGCCCGTCGCGCAACCGGCGGAGGAGCGCACGACGCTGCCCGCGCCGGTGCAGGAGAAAGCCCCTCAGCCATCCTCTGCACCTGAGCAGTCCGGCAAAGCCGCGCCGGCGACCGAGGCTGCCAAGTCCGTCGAGCAGACCAAGGCCGTCGAGAAAGCAACCGGCGCCAAGTCGCACGGATGCGGCGGCTATGGCTATGCGGAGAGCTACAGCAGCACCGCCAGCGACGACTAGCCGAACAGGCTCCACCGGAAAGAGGACCGAACCCCGAGCGACCCTCGGGGTTCTTTCATTCGGTGGCCGCGTGCCATACACCGCTCCCGGCCGTGCCGGCGACCAACGCGCCGTCGTCGAGCAGCGCCATGCATACCACGTCCGGCTGGGGTGAGGCCTTCCGCCAGCGCCCGTTCGTGCCCGCATACACGCCGGAGGTCGTTGCTGCCCATCCGGGCAACACGAAGTTCACCTCGCCTGCGCGCAATGCTTTGACCCGTTGCCATGATTCGTATGGGGCGACGGCTGCCCATAGGCCGTGGCCCTCGGTGCCGGCGTAGAGCATCGCACCACGATTGGTCATTGCGACGGCCAGCGACGTGAACGGCCCGGCCTGCATCGGCGCAGGCAGCTCCTGCCATGCCCGGCCGCCGTTGATGCTCATGAACACCGCATAGTCGCTGGCGGCGAAGCACGTCGTATCCTCGCCGAACTCCGGCGAAACCGCGACGGCGTTTATGCCCAGGTCGAGCAGGCCATAGTTCCAGGCGTGCCAGGTCACGCCGCGGTCGGCGCTGCGCAACACGCCATCCTCCGCTGTGGCTGCAAGCGCGATGCCATCGCGCTCGAAAGCAGGCGAGATGGCGAGGCCGAGCACCCGCGCCTTGACCGGCAGATTGGCAATCTGCCAGTTCTGGCCGCCATCGTGTGAGAAGGCGATGTCACCGTTGGAGCCGATCAGCCAGGTCTGGCCGCAGACGGCGACCGCTGTGAGCGGCACATGGGCGAATTGGGGCACGATCGGTCGCCAGCCGACAGCCCGAGGATCAAACTGCCACAAGCCCTGCTCTGTTGCGGCGAGGCAGGCGCCGTCCGGCTGCGGCGCGAGCGCGAAGATGGAGGCGGGTTCGTCGAAATGCTTCCAATTCATATTGGATGCGACTGAGGTAATTTTAGTTGCGCGTTAGCACGTTCGCGCGTTAACACGTTGCACGTTGGCGCGCTTACCCCTTGATCGCGCCGGACATCACGCCTTCGACCAGCTTGCGCTGGAAGACGAAGAAGAGGATGAGTAATGGGATGGTTGCCATCACGCTGCCGGCAAAGAGCAGGTCATAGAGCGGCGCGCGGATGGTCGCCTGCTTGAAGTTGGCCAAGAAGAGCTGCACCGTGCGCAGGTCGGGCTTGCTGATGATCAGGTTGGTGAGGATGTATTCGTTGTAGACCGCGACGAAGGTCAGGATGCCCAGCACGACCATGCCGCCGGCCATGATCGGCATGACGATGCGCGTGACGATCTGGAATTGCGACGCGCCGTCAATCGTCGCCGAGTCAATCAGCTCGTCGGGGACGGTGGAGGCGATGAACTGGCGCATGAGGAAGATGCCGAACGCCGTCGCCAGGCTGGGGATCCAGAACGGCCAGTAGGTGTCCTTCCAGCCGAACGTGCCGGCCACCAGCAGGTAGAACGGCACAAAATTGATGGCCGCCGGCAACAGCAGCGTGGCCAGGATGACGCTGAACAACTGGTTCTTGAAGGGGAAGTTGCGCTTGGCGAAGGTGTAGCCGGCCAGTGTGTTGAAGAACACTTGCAACGCAACCGCCACGCCGGCGATCAGCAGCGTGTTGAAGATGTAGCGCACGAAGTTGTAGTTGTTGATGTTCTGCAGGCCGGACGCCGCTACCTCCTCCGGCGTCGCTATTTGCAACAACAGCCGGTAAGCGGTGAATTGCGGGCCGTTCGGCGGCCACAACTGCGGATACGACCGGAAGAGCTCCTCCTTCGGCATCAGCGACCCGACCACCATCGAGTAGAAGGGGAACAAGAAGATGATCGCCAGGATGGTCAGGAAGATGTAGAGCAAGCCATAGCCGATCACCTGGCGCGGCGAGCGCGCTCTCTTCGACGGTCGAACAGGAGAAGCAGGAGCGAGCGTAGCCATCTGGACTCAGCCCTTGAGGTTGCCTTCTACAGTCCACCAACTGCGCAGCACGCGGAGCTGGATGAAGGTGATCACCAGGATGATGGCGCCCATGATGAAGCCAAGCGCTGCACCCTCGCCAAAGCGGTTGCCGGCGATCAGGTCTATCATGCGCATGAACATCGTGTAGGTGTTGTTCTGCGGGCCGCCGTTGGTCAGCAGCTTGACCTGGGCATACAGGTTGATCAGGCCGATGGTAGCGGTGATGATCATGAACAGCAGCACCGGCCGCAGCATCGGCACGGTGATGCGGAAGAAGGTCTGCACGGCGTTGGCGCCATCAATTTCGGCGGCCTCATACAGCTCGCGATCAATCGCCTGCAGCGCGCCCAGAAAGATCAGGATGTTGGTGCCGCTGCCCATCCAGTGCAACAGCAGCGTCACCGAAATTTGGGCGGGGATCGCTTCGGTCAACCACGGCACCGGCGGGATGCCCACCTTGCCCAGCAGCAGGTTCACCCAGCCGTAGTTCTTGTCCAGGAACTGCGAGAACACGATGGCGACGATGACGCCGGAGGTGACGAAGGGAAGGAAGTAGATCGTGCGAAAGATGCCGCGACCCCGAAGCCGGCGCGCGTTCAGCATCACGGCGACGACGAGGGCGAAAGCCAGGCCGGTCGGCAAGATCCAGCCCAGCAGCATCATCGTGTTCACGAAGGCTTTGCCGAGCAGTGGGTCGCTGGTGAGCAGGCCGATATAGTTGTTTAAGCCCACCCACTCCATCGGCTTTTGGCCGCCGGGCCAGCGCGACAGGCTGAGCCGCAACCCCCATAGCGTCGGATAGACGCCGAACACGAGAAAGACGACGAAGAACGGCGAGATGAACAAGTAGTCCACCCGATGCTTCCACATTTCTCTGAGCAACGCGCGCCATTTGGCGCTGCGCGTCGCCCGCGGGATCGCGCTCGTCGTTCCGATCGCCTGCGCCATCGCTCCTATCTGCGACGGATACTCTGCATCAGACACCAGGTTTCTTTGAGAAACCTGGTGTCTGATGTTGTATCCAGACCAATGTAACCTTACTTGAGGCCTTCCAACAGCTTCTTGTTCTCGCTGCGCAGGTCGTCCGCCCACTGCTTCACGCCTGTCTTGATGTCGAGTTCGCCCTTCATCATCGGGATGAAGTACTTGTCGTAGAGCGGCCCGCCGCCGGCGATGCCGGACAAGCCATAGGCCGGCGTGCGGTAGTAGTCCTCGCGCATCAGCGTGAGCGCTTCGTTCAGCGTGTCGGTCCAGGTCTGGTCGCTGAACAGCGTCTGCTTGACATCCTTCAGCTTGGTCGTCAACCAGGGCAGATAGGGCGGGACGATGCCCCAGTCGGCCGTGACCTGTGCGCCCTCTATTGTAGCGAAGGTGAACTCCATGAACTTCTTCACTAGGTCGGGCACCTTGGTCTGGGTGTAGGAGCACAGCGTCGCGCCGCCCCACACGTTGGTGCGATGTTTCTCGCCGCCTTCGTAGATCGGCAGGAGCACGCTCTTCCACTTGCCCTGGCCGGTCTCAGGCGTCTTCACCTCGGTCTCGAAGAAGCCGCGCATCCACGGAGGCGAATAGGTGCCGCCGAGCTTGCCCTCCTTGATCGCGGCCCAGTACGGCGGCGAGAACCAAGCAGCATCCAGGCCGGCGCCGGCGTCCCAGGCCATCTTGGCATACTCCACGGCACGGACGGCAGCGTCGCCCTGGTCGAACAGGATCTCCTCGCCGCTCTCATCCGAGACGTTGCCGCCCAGCGCGTAGAACGGACACTGAAACATCAAGCTGCTTTGGCCGCCGCCGTCGGCGCCGAAGACGTAGAGGCTGGCATCGGCCTTCTCCTTGACCGTCTTGGCCGCAGTGAGGAAGTCTTCGTACTTGATGTCCTTCTCGAACATCGGCACGCCGGCTTTCTCCAGGATGTCCGGGCGCACCCACAGCGTATTGGGCGTGATGTCGCCGGGCATGCCGTAGTAGCGACCGCTCACCCGCGCTTCGGCCAGCTTGGCGGGCACGAGGTCCTTCTCGTACTGCTTGACCAGGTCGGTCACATCGAGCAGCACGCCGCGCCGGCCGTAGAGTTGCACTTCGTTCGCTTCCAGCCAGTTCAAGTCGGGCGCGCCCTCGCCGGCCGCCAGCGCCGCTTCGACCTTAGCGGTGCGCTCGTCGGTGATCTCAACTTGGGTGAACGTGACACCGGGATACTTCTTCATGAAGGCTTGGCCGGCATCGTAGATGGGGTGGTCGGCATGGCCCCAGAAGATCAATTCGCCCTTCAGCTCGCCGTCGGCGGCTGCCGGGGCCTCTGCAGGCGCGGCGGGCTGAGCGGGTTGAGCCGGCGGCGCAGTCGCGGGCGCAGCGCAAGCCGCCAACGCTCCCGTCACGCCGAAGGCTGCGGCTTTCAAGAAACGTCGCCGGGACATGGGTTGAGTTCGTTCGAACATCGGGTCTACCTCCTTTTTGTCACGCTTCGGTTACACAGAGCGACGGCCGGCTGTCGTGGCCATCGCAGTGTGCTCGCGATGGAGTGGTGGCACTTCCGCACATCGTCCTCCTGGCAGGGACGGGTGCCGGCGCGACGACGATTGCAGCGCAGCGACGACGGGGGCAAAATGTGTGTCAGCCTGCCAGTAGTAGAAAGTGATAGCACAATCCCGCCAGGCGTAGCAAGCGTTTCAGTTCACAATTCGTTCACAAACCGTTCACCCCGAGGTGACCCATGTGGTATTTGCTGATCGCAGCGCGACGTAAAGACCCGGAGTTCAAAACGTCCGCCGAGGACTTGTTCCTGAGCACGGCACGCTTGCTCATTCTGGCCGTGATGCTGGCGTATTGCGCCGGGCACGTGGTGGCCACGCAAGTTTGGCCGGAACGGTTCGGTGGTGCGCTGTGGTTCGTCGCGTTCTGCATTTTGCCGGCCAGCGGCCTGGCTCTCTGGCTCTCGCGGCGGCGCATGCTGGCGTCGAGCGTAGTCTGGTTGCTGGGGCTGGCTGCCAGCATCACCGTGGCGCTCTACGTGTTTCGGGACGGGGATGCGGCGTTCCTGTATGCCTTTTTGCCTCTGCTCGCCGTGGTCATGATCGGCGCGCCGGCTGCGCTGCCCGCCGGCTTGCTGACGGCAGGGCTGGTGATTTGGACGGCGCACTGGCCGGGCATGCCGGCGCTCTCGCCCACGCAGCAGTGGCTCGCCATCCTGAGCGGCGGGATGGGCGCGCTCATCGGCTGGGCTTCATCTTCGGCGCTGACCACGACCACGGAATGGTCGCTCAGGCACTTCATGGAAGCGCGCGACGCGCTGCAGGAGACCCAGCGCCATCGCGCCCAGCTCGCCGACATGGTGAAGAGCCTGGACCAGGCTTACTACCGGCTGGAGCGCGCCAACACAGCGCTTGTCGCCGCGCGCAAGCAAGCCGAGGATGCCGAACGCGCCAAGACCGAGTTCATCGCCAACATCAGCCATGAGCTGCGCACGCCGTTGAACCTGATCGTCGGGTTCAGCGAAGTGATGCTGACTGCGCCGGAGAGCTACGAGGGTGTGGCGTTGCCCAGCGCGTATCGCTCCGATCTGAGCGCCATCTACCAAGCGGCGCAGCATTTGCTGGCGCTGGTGGACGATATCCTCGACATGTCGCGCATCGAGGCCGGCAAGTTGTCGCTCGTTCGCGAACAGACCGACCCGGCTGCGCTGATCGAGGAAGCGGCGAACACCATCCGCGACTACGTGAATCTGAAGGGGCTGCGACTGTGCGTGGATGTTGCGCCGAATCTCCCGCCGGTGTGGGTGGACCGGCTGCGCATCCGCCAGGTGATCCTGAACCTGCTGGTGAACGCCGCGCGCTTCACCGATCGCGGCCAGATCACCATTCGGTGCAGCATGGCGGGCGAGGACGGCCAGGTGGCGGGCGGCGCGATCCTGATCTCCGTGAGCGACACCGGGCGCGGTATCCCCGAGCATGACTTGCCGAGGATCTTCGAGGCCTTCCACACCACTGAGCAACCGGTCTCGGCGTGGCACAGCGGCGCCGGCCTCGGCCTGCCCATCAGCCGGCAGTTCGTCGAACTGCATGGCGGGACGATGGGGGTGACCAGCGTGGTGGGCAAGGGCAGCACGTTCTGGTTCACGCTGCCGTGCGCCCAGGCGACGCCTGCCGCGGCGCAGCCGGCGCGTTACCACCCTCACGTTCCGCTGGAGCACACCGAGCGACTGATCGTCGTGGTCAACGAGGACGCACGGGTGAGCGAGGCCATCCAGCGCCATCTCGGCAGCTATCGCGTCCTGCATGCGACCAGCCTCGACGCAGGCGTGAAGCTGGCGGCCGAGGTCAAGGCGATTGCCCTGCTTGTGGATCGGGACATGCCGATTCCGAGGACGCCACCGGGAACGTTCGTCGTGCAATGTCCGTTGCCCAACCAGCGGGAGATCGCGCACGCTTTGGGCGTCCACGACTTCTTGGCCAAACCGATCTTGCGTCAAGATCTCAGCCAGGCGCTCGAACGGCTGCCGGCTACGCCGCGCACTGTGCTTATTGTGGATGACGACCCGAAGATGGTGCGGCTGCTGCAACGGATGTTGCGCACACAAGCCGGTGTGCGGGAAGTCATCGCCGCACACACCGGCGCCGAGGCGCTGGCGCAGTTAGAGAGCCACGCCGTGGATCTGGTGCTGCTCGACTTGGTCATGCCGGATATGGACGGGTTGCAAGTGCTGCAGCGCATGGCCGAACGCGGCTGCGCAGACATACCGGTCGTCGTGATCTCCGGCCACGCTGAGGATCACGCCGGTCTGCCGTTGCCCGGCGCGCTGACCATCCACCACGCCGCAGGCTTCTACCTGGGCGAGTTGATGCGTGCCGTCGAGGCAGCGCTGCGCGCCCTCGCGCCGGGCTGGGACAAACTGGATGCAGCTACGCCAAGGCCGCCAGCGCCTGCAACAACTGCGCCTGCGTCACGGGTTTCTTCAGATACCCCGCCGCTCCCAGTTGCGCCGCCAGTTCCGGCTGGTGCATGACCGAGCAGATGATCACCGGCGCGCGGCGCGTGCGCTCGTGCGCCTTGAGCGCGCGCAGCACCTCCCAGCCGTCCTGCCCGGGCAACATCACATCGAGCACGACGGCGTCCGGCGCAGATTCAGCAGTCGCGGTCAGGGCTTCGGCCAGGTTCCCGGCGCCGATCACCTGCCAGGCATGGCCGGTCAGGTAGCGGCGGAAGAGCCGGATCAAGCCGGCGTTGTCGTCTATCACCAGCAGCGTCTTGATCGGCGCGCCTGCGGCGGGCCAGACCAGGCGAATCTCATCCGATTGAGCGACGACCTCGCCGCCCATCAAGCGCATCAATTGCGTCGCCAGCGCCGATTCCGGCAACGCCGGGCGGGCCGATGCCGGCTGTAGGGAGATGCGCACGCCCCGCGCCCGCGCATCGGCCAACGCCTCCATCGTCAGCACGGATACATCCGGCGTCTCAAGCAGATGGCCGATCACATCCAGGATCGCCTGCCGCAGCAAGACGCGATCGGCGTGCACGTCTACGTCGGCAGGCATGCAGACGAGCGCACGCCCTTTCGCCTGCGCCAGCGGCGCCACCATCGCGCACAACTCATCCAGCACTTGCCCGAGGCTCAGTCGCTCGATCTGCGCTTGAATCGAGGTCAGTTCCTCCACGCCGTCGCGTTCGAGCGACGCGGCCTGCGCATCTTCCAGTGAGAAAAGCTCGGCGCGACGCTCCCACAACATTCGCGTCAGCGCTTCGACCATGCGCGCCTTCTCCTTGAAGTACAGCGTGCGGCCCAGACCCAACGCCTTCATCACCTGTCCGGGCGGTTGGCCTTCGATGAAATGCAGTTCGAGGATGCGGTAAGCGCGCCAATCCGGCGACTGCGCCGGCGTGCCCGGCTCCGGCGACATCGCCAGGATGGCGTTGATCAACAGGCGGCGCAGGTTCTGGCCGCGCTGAACGTGAGTGGCCGCTTGCTCGGCCAGCAGCCCGGCAAGCGGATGATCCTGCAGGCGCGGCGAGTCATACAGGTGATTCAGCGCATCCTGCACCCAGGCTGCGAACTGCGCGTAGGAGATCCGCGTCGTGGCACTCACATGTCGAAAATCTCGTCCACCGCCTGGCCTTCCCACTGCGCGTGCGCCTTCACGCCGAGCAAGCGCGCCAGCGTGGGCGCCGTGTCCAACAGGCTGACCGGCGACTGAATCGCGTAGCCGGCCTTGATCTTCGGCCCAACGGCAATCCAGGGAATCGTCATGTCCTCCGGCGCATCGGTGCCGTGCGTGCGGTCGTGGCCGCCATGGTCGCTCTGGATGATGAACGCGGCGCCGTCCGGCAGCGCATCCAGCACCTTGGCGAGTTGCCGGTCCACGCGTTCCAGTTGCGCCAAGTATTCCGGCGACATCCAACCGTAAGCGTGGCCGGCGGTATCCACCGTGCCGAAATACACGAAGACGAAATCGAACGGTTCGCGCGCGATCGTGCGCGCGGCTTCCTCGGCCACCAGGTCATCGCCGTGTTCGAGGTAGCTGGCGTCTACGTAGAAGGCGTGCGACAGGCTGCCCGGCCGGCTGAGATCGCGCAACTCTTCCCAATTGTAGAAGAATGCGCAGCGCAGCCCTAATTGCTGCCGGGCCAAATCCACCAGCCCGGGCAACGGGCGCGCCATGGGCGTCCACACGTTCGTCGTGATGCCATGGCGTTCGGGCGGCACGCTGTGGAAGATGGAGGTGTGGCACGGCAGCGTGATCGAAGGCATGACGCTGCGCGCGTTCATCGCATACGCGCCGCGCGCCATGAGCGCGTTCAGCGTCGGGCAGTTGGCAGCGGCAATGGCATCCGGCCGCACGCCGTCGAGCATGAAGAGATAAGCCGGCATGAGATGGGTTGCAGGTTGCAGGTTACAGGTTGTAGGTTGTGCATCGCGTCATGCGAAACGCGAGACGCAAGACGTAGGACGCACGACGTGACACTCGACACGCGACTTGCTCACGGATTCGTCGCCAGCGCCAGCTTGCGGTGGTGCACCACGGCGTCGGTCGTGATGGCCGTTGCAGCCAGGCTGCTGGCCACGCGCACCGCGCGCTCGATCACCTCCGCCGAGTCCACGATGCCGGCAGCCATCATGTCCATCACACAGCCATCGCGCACGTCGAAACCGCAGTCGGCGTGCGGATCGGCACACAACGCGGCGCGCACCTGGCCGGCGACTTCGGAGGGATCGAAGCCGGCGTTCGCGGCAATCGTCATCAACGGCGATTCGAGCGCACGCGCCAGGCAGCGCACGCCGAACGCCACGTCATCGCCTGCGCGGCCATCGCTGCGACCCGCGTCGTTCAGCAAAGACTGGGCGACTTTGAACAGCGCCGCGCCGCCGCCGGCCACGTAGCCGCGCCCGGCAGCCATCTGCAGCGTCCGTGACAAGCGAACCGCTTCGTCCCTGCGGCTCTCCTGGATCTTGCTGGTTGCCCCGCCGACGCGCACGATCGCCAGCCCGCCGCACAGCCGGCCCAGGCGCAGGCGCAGTTCGGCGATCTCATCCAGGTTCACGGTTTCGTCTATCTTCCGGCGCACCGAGGCGATCGCGCTACGCAGCGCGACCGGGTCGCGCTTGCCACCGATGACGCCGAACTGGCGCGCCGTTGCCCATGCCCGGCGCACGCTGCCGACGTCCTCCGGCGTCACCTTGGCAAACGTGGCTGCATCGCCAATCAGGACACGCGCGCCGGTGAGCGCCGCCAGGTCCTGCAACGCCACGGCACGCTTGGCGTCGAAGCCGGGCGCCTTGACCGGCAGGATGCTCAGCACGCCGCTCAGCTTGGCCTGGATCAGCACTGCTTTCGCTTCATCGCTCAAGTCGCCGGCGACGATGAGCAAGTTGCGATGGCCAAAGCTGTAGAGGCGCTTGAGGCCCTCTAGCACGTTCATCGCTGCATCGAGCTTGCCATCGAGGAGGACGACGGCGGCGTCGGAGATGCGGGCGACGGATTGCGCGGCATCGGTCGCGAAGCCGGTCGTCAACCACGGCGAATCCCACATCGCGCCCTCGATGTATTCGCGGTCCACGCGGCGCGCGTCGTTGTTGACGACCTGAATCGCGCCGTCGGCGCCGAGGATGTCCACGATCTCCACCAGTACATCGCGCAGCTCTGAGTCATGACACACGGACTTCGCCAGGGCGATCAGCAACTCGCGGCTGCGCCGCCCACTCGTAGGACGCAGCGCGCCGGCGCGCAATGCCTCGCACGCGCGCGCCACGCCTTGCTCGATGCCCTTGCGCAGCAGCGCCGGATGTGCGCCGGCAGCGATCGCCTTCGCCGCCTGCTGCGTCAGCGCCTGAGCGATGGTCGCCATCGTCGCCGAGCCGTCGCCACAGGTCTCGTGCATGCGCCAGAGCGCGTGGCGCATCATCATCGCGCCCACGTCCGCCGTAGGATCGGCGATCTGGATGATGCGACGGGCGATGGTCGCAGCGTCGTCGAGCAACTCCGGCGGCCGGCCGCGCGTCATGCTCTCGATGCCGACGAAGCGCGGCAACGGACCCAGCGTCGGCTTGACGGCGTCGGCAATCAAATTGATCCCGTCGAGCAAGTTGGGGTGAAAGACAACCGAAGGGCGGATGCGATGATTCCGCCGCTGCGTGGTCGAAGCGCGCGAGTTGGAAGTTGCAGGCCGGTGCGACTTGGGCATGGCGCATGCATTGTACAAACTTGCGTTGCACAGCAGACTGCACAGAGTGCATTGCCCGTGTACCCCGACTACAATCCCCCGCATGTACGACCCTCGCTTCAACAAGATGGCGCAAGTCATCGTCAACTACTCGATCGAAGTCCAACCCGGCCAGACGGTGTACGTCTGGAGCCAGACGCCGGCCGCGCCGCTGATGCTGGAGATCTATCGCGAGATTTTGAAGGCCGGCGGCAACGCCTTTCTGCGCGCCGATCTGCCCGGCGCGCAGGAGATCTTCTATGCGCACGCACAAGACGCCCAGCTCGATTTCGTCTCGCCGGTGGATCGCATCTCGGTCGAAGAAGGCCAGTTTGATGCCTACATCCGCATTGGCGCAGAGACCAATACCCGCCGGCTCTCGAACGCCGACCCGGCCAAGGTCCAGCGCCAGCAGGCTGCGATGAACCCAATCCTGGCCAAGCGCTTGCAGCGCAGCGCCGCGGGCAACTACAACTGGTGCGTGACGCAGTTCCCCACCGAAGCCTACGCGATGGACGCCGACATGAGCCTGGCCGAATACACCGAGTTCGTATTCGGCGCCTGCCTGCTCAACGATCCCGATCCGGTTGCCCGCTGGCGCGAGGTCGGCGCGAACCAGCAGCGCTACGTGGACTTTTTGCGCGACAAGAAGACGCTGCGCGTGCGAGGGGCGAACGCCGATTTGACGCTGCGCATCGAGGGCCGCACCTGGAAGAACAGCCAGGGCAAGCGCAACTTCCCGGATGGAGAAATCTTCACCGGCCCACACGAGGACTCGGTCAACGGCTGGGTGCGCTACTCCTATCCGGCGATCTATCAGGGGCGCGAGGTGAGCGGCATCGAGCTGTGGTTCGAAAACGGCCGCGTGGTGAAAGCGACGGCGGACAAGAACGCGGATTACCTGAACAAGGTGCTCGACACCGACCGCGGCGCGCGCTACGTGGGCGAATTCGCCATCGGCACCAACTACGGCATCACGCGCTTCTCGCGCAACATCCTGTTCGACGAGAAGATCGGCGGCACGTTCCACATCGCCGTGGGCGCCGGCTATCCCGACACCGGCTCGACCAACACCAGCGCGGTGCACTGGGACATGATCGCCAGCGCGCACGACGCCGAGATCAGCGCCGACGGCGAAGTGTTCTACCGCAACGGCCAGTTCTTGATCTGACTGACCCGATTGACCTGCCCGACCTAACGACCTGACAGACTTGACGACCTAACCGACTTGACCGACCTCAATGACGACCTTCATCGAGCAACTCATCGGACTCGCCTTTTTGTTCGTCGCAGCGTTCATCGGCGGCGCGATCAACTCGGTGGCCGGCGGCGGCAGCCTGATCGCCTTCCCCGCGCTGGTGGTGTTCGGTGTGGACAAGATCATCGCCAACGCGACGAATACGGCCGCGCTGTGGCCGGGCACCATCGGCAGCGTGTGGGCCTATCGCGAAGACCTCAAGCCGCTGGTCAACCTGCTGATCCTGCTGCTGGTGCCCAGCTTCGTCGGCGGCCTGCTCGGCGCGCTGCTGCTCACGCGCACGCCACCGGAGCTGTTCGGGCGCATCGTGCCGCTGCTGGTGCTGTTTGCCACGCTCATCTTCGCCGCGCGCGACGTTTTCAACCGCATCGCCGCGCGCAGTGTGGAAGCCATGCGCCGCGCCGATGACGGCCACGTATCGCTCGCCGCGCGCATTTGGGGCATCCTGTTCCAGCTCTTCGTAGCTACTTACGGCGGTTACTTCGGCGCCGGCATCGGCATCCTCATGCTGGCCTCGCTCAGCCTCATGGGACTGCAGGACATCCATCGCATGAACGCGCTCAAGACCGCGCTGGCGTTCGTCATCAACGGCGTGGCGCTGGCCTTCTTCGCGCTGAGCGGCATCGTAAACTGGCCGCTGGCGATTCTGATGGGTGCCGGCGGCCTGCTCGGCGGCTACTTCGGCGCGCGCTACGCCAAGCGGGTGAATCAACGCTATCTGCGCGGCTTCGTGGTGGTCATGGGCTTGGTCGCGACGGCCTACCTCTTCACGCGATCGCTGTAACCGGCTTGACGCGATGGCACATCCCGGATTGGCTTCCCGGCTGCTGCGCTGGTTCGACCGGCACAAGCGCGACCTGCCATGGCGTCGCGAGCCGCGCGATCCGTATCACGTCTGGCTGTCCGAGGTGATGTTGCAGCAGACGCAAGTTGCGACGGTGATCCCCTACTTCGAACGCTGGGTGCGCCGCTTCCCGACGCTCGACGCCCTGGCCGCGGCGCCGCTGGATGAAGTGCTGAAGCTGTGGGAGGGACTGGGGTATTACGCGCGGGCGCGCAACTTTCACGCCGCAGCGCAGATCGTCGTGCGCGACTACGGAGGGCAGCTCCCGCGCACGGTTGAGGGGCTGATGGCGCTGCCGGGAGTCGGGCGCTATACCGCAGGCGCGATCGCCAGCCTGGCCTTTGGCGCGCGCGCGCCGGTGTTGGACGGCAACGTCCGGCGCGTGCTCAGCCGCGTCTTCGGGCTGGGCCGGCCCAGCGAAGCCGAGCTGTGGGCGCTGGCCGAGTCGCTGTTGCCGCAGGATCGCACCGGCGCGTTCAACGAGGCGCTGATGGAGCTCGGGGCGACGATCTGCACGCCGCGCGCGCCGCAGTGCTCGGCCTGCCCGCTGCGCACAATGTGCAAAGCGTACGCCAGCGGGGACCCCGAGGCGTATCCGGCCAAGCCGGCGAAGCGAGCGACGCCACATTACGAAGTGCTCACGGCAGTGATCATAGATAGCGCCGGTCGCGTGCTCCTGGGCCGGCGCCCGCGCGATGGCCTGCTCGGCGGCCTATGGGAATTCGTCAGCTCCGAGCTGCGCACGCCGGATGCGAACGCGCGAAAACGCTCACACACCGATCCCACCGACCTGACCGACCCGAGCGACCTGACCGACCTGATCGCAAGCAGAAGTGGATTGAAAGTGAAGGCCGGCAACGCAGAGCCGCTCGGCGCCGTAAAACACGCCTTCACCCACTTCAAGCTGACGCGGCGGGTGTGGCTCGTACGGCTGCCGGCGCCCGGCCGAACGCCGCCGCTCACCAACGGCTACGACCGGCTGATCTGGGCTGCGCCGGAGGAGGTGGAGCGGCTCGCGTTGACGCGCAGCGACCGGCGCATCTGGGAGATGTATCGCGCGCGACCGCCCTCGCTGTTCGATTAGCCGCCGCTCTTGATCGTCTCGTAGATCTCGGCGACGTTGGGGCTTTCTTGCCACAGCCAGTCCACGTCCAGCCAGAAGCCCGGCAGCACCGTCGAGCGGAAGATGCGATCGGCCTCAAGCGCTGCGGGGCGATAGCGGCCGGCGGCTGCGTCGAGCACATAGAATTCAGCGCGCTTGCGGCCGGGGCGCGGGTCAATCAGCCAATATTCGCGCACGCCGGCGGCTTCGTATTCGTCGAACTTCGTCACGCGGTCGCGGAACAAGCTATCGTCCGAGATCACCTCGACCACGATATCGGCAGCGCCGATGAACTCTTTGCTCGTCTCCCGGCCTGGGTTATCTTGCATCACCACAAAGACATCGGGCTCGCGCGCGTTGCCATCTACTTTCGTGCGCAGCGTATATGGCCCCGAATACACCTTGCCGAGATGCTTGAGGCTGAGGTAGAGCGTAAGCAAGGAGATCAGCAAATTGACCACGCGCTGATGAATGTTGGTTGCCGGCATGTATTGCACTCCTTCGCCGTCAATCCACTCGGTCAGGCCGCCTTCGGGCGCCCAGTCCAGGAACTCCTCGTAGGTCATCGGGCGCGATTGCACCACCCCCAGCCGGGAGGGGTGTTCACCAGCAGTCTCGATCGTCGGCGCTACGGTGCTCATACTCGCGAATGATACGCCTACTCCTGCCGCACGGCGCGAGCGATCTCCATCTGCCCCAGGCGCAGCATGGGGTAGATCGCCGCCAGCAGCGCCGAGATCACCGCGACCAGCATGGCCTGGGCGAAGGTCTCCCACTGCAGGTCAAGGCGAATCGTCCAGCCGAAGGAGCGCAGGTTAATGATGTAAACCAGGATCAGCGCCAGCAGGAAGCCCGTAGGCATGGAGAGCAAGCCGGCCGTCCCACCCATTAGCCCGGTCTCCAGCAGCGTCATCCGCCAGAGCTGGCGCAGCGTCATGCCGTTGGCGCGCAGCACGCCCAGCTCGCGCGTGCGCTCGATCTGCAGCGCCATCAGCGCGCTGAGCACGCCGATGAAGGCGACGATCGTCGCCAGCAAGTTGAGCGCGCCGGTGATCGCGAAGGTGCGGTCGAAGATGACCAGGGCGTTCGCGCGCAACTCGCGGTTGGCCGAGATGACCAGCTCGCGCCCGGCGAACTGCCGGCGCAGTTGCTCGACGAACGCGCCGATGTCGCGCACCTGCGCGTCGTCCACATAGAGCGCCAGCGAGGAGATTTTGTCGTCGCGCCAGTAGCGCTGGTAAGTGTCGCGCCGCATCAGGATCACGCCGGCGTCGGAGGCGTAGTCGTAATACACCGCCACCACGCGAAACTCGCGCTCGCCCTGCTCGGTGCGCAAGACCAGCCGGTTGTGTTGCGGCGTGACGCCGTGCTTGTTGGCGAACGGCTCGGACACCTGCACTTCGTCCCGGCCGGCCATGCTGCGCCATAGCCCATCCGCCGGCCGCGCCGTCCATACGAACGTCTCGCCCGCGCGCTCGCGGTCGGAGCGGATGGCGAGGAGCGCAGCAGTTGCGTAGTTGGGCGGTTGCTGGGTGGATGAGTTGCGCGGTTCGTCGCGCAGCGAAGCGACGCGAAAGTCCACCAACGCGCGCCGGAAGAGCGTCACGTCGGTGACGCCGGGTAACGCCTCGAACGCCTCGACCACTGTTGGCTCGATGGTGGGATCGCCGGCATTCGCGCCGGCAACCGGTGGCGAGATATACACGTCCGCCGTCACCGATGCGTCCAGCCATGACTCGACCGTGGTGCGAAAGCTGCCGATCATGCTCTGCAGGCCGATGATGACCGACACCGCCACCATGAGCGAGGCGATGGCGATGGCCGTGCGCGAGATCGAGTTCACCACGCTGCGTGCCGACATGCGCCCGATCAACCCGACGATGCGGTCGAGGAGCGGCGCGAGCAGACGCATGAGCATCGTCGTCAACAGCGGCGAGACCAGCGCCAGGCCGATCAACACGAAGAAGATGCCGGCCAGGTTGACGACGAGCGCGCGCGTGAGCAGCAGCATCGCGCCGCCGACGGCGAACATCGCGACGCCGGCCAGCGCGACCCACGGCAACAGGCGCTGCACGCGCTGCTCGACGTTCGAGCGCTTGAGCGCGGTGATCGGCGGGATGCTGGTGGCCTCGTAGGCCGGCGCCAGCGCCGCGACCAGCGAGGCAACCAAGCCCAGCGCAAACCCCTTGAGCAAGGTCAACGGCTCGATCGCCACCGAGCGTACGTTGACCGTGTAATACAAGTCGTTGATCGTCTGGCTGACCAAGCCGACTGCGCCGCGACCGAGCAGGATGCCCAGCCCGATCCCGATCACGCCGCCGATGACGCCCAACAGCAGCGTCTCGAGCAGGATCTGCCGGAAGATTTCGCGTTGCGTCACGCCCAGGCAACGCAGCGTGCCAATCACCGGCCGGCGCTGCACCACCGAGAAGGTGATCGTGTTGTAGATCAGGAACATGCCGACCACCAGCGCCAGCAAGCTCAGCGCCGTCAGGTTGAGGCGGAAGGCGTCGGTGAGGCTCTCCACGCTCTGGCTGCGGGCGCGCGGCTTGACGATTTGTGCGCCTTCGGGCAGGACGCTCCGCACGCGTTCGAGCAGCGCGCGTCCGGCTTCGGTGCGCTCATCGGCGATCAAGTCAATGTGGCTGAGCCGGCCTGTCATGTCGAACAGCTCTTGGGCTGTGCTGATGTCCACGATGGCCAGGCCGTCGAGCGCGCGCCGGCTGTTCTCGTCGGCGGGCGTGAGGATGCCGGCCACGCGCATCGGCTGGCGCCGGTCGCCGGCCCGCAGCGTGATCGTGCTGCCGACGCTCAAGCCATACTGCTGGGCCAGCGCCTCGCCGATCAAGATCGCGTCGGGCCGCACGAAGAAATCGGTCAGGTCACCTTGCTGAAGCGCAGCGTTGCCCTCGCCCAGATAGCTGCGGAACGGCGCATCGGCGAAGGCATCTATGCCTAGCACGCGCAGTGGCTGCTGATCCAGCTCGATAGCCGTGGCGTATGACTCGACCACCGGCGCGGCGTCGCGCACGCCCAATTCGACCTTGATGCAGCGGTACACATCTTCGTCAAGCCCGGCCCCGCTGCCGACGATCTGGTGCGTCGCGCGGCCGGCGACGGTCTCGGTGCTCAACTCGAACGCGCGCGATGCGCTGCCGTTCGCCAGGTCAATCGCGATCACCATCGCCACGCCCAGCGCCACGCCGAGGACGCACAAAATGGATTGAAACGGCCGGCGCAGCAAGTAGCGCAGGCCGGTCTTGAACAACGTCATTGAGCCGGCAGCATAGATGGCGCGACTAAGAGCGAGATGAGCCGGCGTCGGCATGCAGGCGCGAGGCGTTTCTATACAATCCAGTCACATTGATGCACTCGGTCACACGACTGTTGCCGGCGCTGGCGATCTTCACGATCATCGCAGCTACCCCACATCCGGCGCACGCCGCGCTGCGAGCACAAACGCCGCTGTTCAGCGGCATCTGGAGCAGCACGGAATGCGAGCCGTGGCCGGGCCGGCCGTTCGCCCGGCGCGAACTCACCCTCGCCGGTGCAGACTACCGGCTCGATGTGATCTCGTTCGCCGACAACAAGTGCACCATCCCCACGCTGCGCACGCGCTACGAAGGCCGGTTCATCGTGCGCGGCCCCTCGCCCCGCATCCCCGAAGCGTGGGACGTGGAGTTCGCCATCCGGCGCGCGCTGCTGACGCCGTACGTGCTCAACACGGCGGACTTCTTGAACGGCGCGCCGAAGGGCTCGTGCGGGGCCGACAAGTGGTTCGTCGGGATCGAGCAGGACTTGGCCGCGACGGGAGGATGCCTGTTGATCGGCCTCAATCTGCGCGCGCGGCCGGTGGAATACGACATCGCGACCGTACAGGGCAACCGGCTGTTCCTGGGGCAACGGCCGCCGGACGGCGGCTTGCTCTTTGCGCCGGAGCGTCGCCCTACGGCCTTCGGCCCGCCGCTGTTGCGCAGCGGCGACGTGGTCATCCTCCTGCCGCCGGTCGGCGGCGACTACACACTAGCTATCATCCTGGTTGCGATGGGCATCGCCTTACTCGCTGTTGGGGCATCAATGGCGGCGCGTTGCCCCGTGCGGCGAGATCAGTCCGTCGCCATCACGACCTCACCCTGCACGCCTGTGACGGTGACGATCTTGGCCTGACCGCGCTCGATCAGCTTGCGAACGGCAGCCTCGACCTCCGCGGGCTTCCAGCCAAACAACCGGGCCAACTCCTTCGGCTGCGCGGCGACGACGTTGTGTAAGTGGCGCGCGAGGATGGCCACGCGTGCCTCGCTGCGCGTGATCGCCCGCGCCTGTGCCGGCAAATCGGGGAACCAGCGCGACACGATCTCGTAGATGAAGGCATAGCGCCACGCGCCGGCCTCGGCCACACCCACCGGCAACACCTTCAGCCCCACTTGCAGCTCGGTCAGCGCTTTGTCGAATCTGGCCTTCAGCGCATCGCCATACAGGTTGGCCTTGCGTTTGATCTCGATGGCGTGCAGCGGGCCATGCCGGAGCAGCGCCTCGTAGATATTCTTCGCGTCGGCGCTGAGCGTGCCGGCTGCGTATTCGTGCAGATAGTCATCTTCGTCGCCGAAGTTCTCGCTCAGCGCGTAGAAGTGCGGCAGCAGGTCGAGCGAGACGAGCGTGGCCTTGCCCTTGATCAGTTTGCCGTAGTACCACCAGCGCCGGTCGAGCGCGCGATCCTTCGTCTCCCAGGTCAGCGCAATGTGCGGGTCGTCGTGTTGCGCCGTCATCGGCTTCTCAAAGCCGGCGACGGCCTGATACACGTTGGGCAGCTCGATGCCTTGCACGGGGAAGAGCAGACACACGCCGGCTTCGTTCACGAACGCGCGGATGTCCTCAGCGGACGCGAGGCGCTTGTCGCGCCGGCGATGGTAACGGTCGTTGCGCAGCGCCGCGATCTGCGCGCGAGTCAAAGTCGCCTCGCCCATGCTGGGGAATCTTACCCACGCCAGCGCCCGATAGGCAGATGTAGCCTACGGCCGGCCCGCCGAAATCTGCTAGAATATGGGCACGTGCCCCAATAGCTCAGGTTGGATAGAGCGTTTGCTTGCGGAGCAAAAGGCCGGGAGTTCGAGTCTCTCTTGGGGCACTCCAGAGATTGGAGATTTAGCGATTGGAGATTGAGGCACACGCACAATCTCTAATCCCGAATCTCCAATCTCTTTTTGTCTATGCCGCTACACATTCATGTCGCGCACCTCTGGAAACACTATTCGAAGGGTGTTCGCGGGGAAGGTCGCTGGGCTGGGGGCGGTGAATGGGCAAGCGCCCGATGCGCAACCCGCGCGTTCTGGCTGATCCACCGCGCGATCAGGTCGAACAAGAGCGCTGCGATCACCGTCATCGCGATCGAGGCGGCGAATAACGGAGCGTAACTAAACGTGCGCTGAATCAACCCGCTGGCCGGCGGCGCGACGGCCGGACCGATGTTCGCCGCAATCGCCATCACGACGCTGACGATGAAATACTCATCGCGCAGCGACACGTTTACGACATAGACGCGGTAGAGGACGCGCGAGATCTGCGAGACTGCAACCTGGATGAACACGGCCAGCGCGCCGAGGAGCAAATTCGAACTCAGGGCGAACGCCGCTACGCCTGCGGCTGTGGCAAACGATCCCCACACGATCGCCGGCCGGTAACCCATCCACTCGGCAAAACGCGGAGCGAACAGCGCGGCTCCCGACCCGATCAGCGCGTTCACGCCGATGATCAGACCGATCTGCGCGTCGCTCGCCCCGAACCGGTCACGCATGAGCAGGTTGAAGAACGTGAACACCAGCGCCTCTGCTGCCAGCAGCAACATGAACGGCACGCCAAGCGCATACACCTGCAGCCGCTGGCCTAGCAACACACGTGGGTTGAGATAGCGCAACGCGCGCACGTCGGGCAGCGCCGCCGTGGGTTCGCCCTGCACCGGGCGGCAGCGAGCGATCATCGCCAGCGGCACTACGGCGAGCGTCCGCACGACGAACGCAGCAACCAGCACTACGCGATATGCTTCCGCGCTCTGGTCGCCGACTTGGAGTAACGGCGCGATCAGCGCCGGCAAGCTGCCAGCAGCGATGCTGCCCAACAGCACCGCGACTGTGCGCGTGAAATCGCCGGTGCCGAACAGCGCCGCGCGATGATCCTCGGTGGAGGCGTCGGCCAGCAACGATACGCTGGCCAAGCCGAAGATCACCGTGCCGAAGCCGCTGAGGGCCTCGGCAACCAGGATCACCTCAGGCACAGGTACCAGCACCGTGGGCAATCGTGCAAGGCTGGCGAACGCTGCCCCGAAGACCAGCGCAGCGCGCCGGCCCATCCGCTCGAAGCACAACAGCGCCGGTAGCGCCAGGATCAACCCGCCGAACTGGCTGGCGCCGTGAAACAAGCCGATGAACGCCCGGTCGAGGCCCAGCGCCTCCAGATAGAAGTTCATCAGCGTCGCCGGGAAGGCGAAGGTGACGTAGTAGATCGCGACCCACACCAGATAGAGCCTGGCGATGTAGGTGAAGCGGCGAAACACGGCGGCGAGTATAGTGGCATTGGTGCGCCGGGCAGTGCTGAGCTACGGCATAATCCGCGCATCCATGCGAACTCTAACCTACAGCGAAGCGATCAACGAAGCGTTGCGCGAGGAGATGGCGCGCGACCCCAGCGTGTTCATCATGGGCGAAGACGTCGGCGTGATGGGTGGCGTGTTCGGCGTGACGCAGGGCCTGATCCAGCAATTCGGCGAGGAGCGCGTGCGCGACACGCCGATCAGCGAAACCGGCATCGTCGGCGCGGCGCTCGGCGCGGCCATGATGGGCATGCGGCCGGTTGTCGAGATCATGTTCGGCGACTTCCTCGGCTGCGCCGGCGACCAGATCATCAACCAAGTCGCCAAGGCGCGCTACATGAGCGGCGGCAAAGCGCGCGTGCCGCTGACCATCCGCGTCACCACCGGCGCGCCCGGCGCAGCCGCAGCGCAGCACTCGCAAAGCCCGGAGTCGTGGTTCATGAACATCCCAGGCATCAAGATCGTCGCCCCGGCGACGCCGGCCGACGCCAAAGGGCTGCTCAAGAGCGCCATCCGCGGGGAAGACCCGGTGCTGTTCTTCGAGCACAAGATGCTGTATGCGATGAAGGGTGAGATCCCCGAGGGCGACTACGTGATCGAATTCGGCAAAGCCAACGTGCTGCGTGAGGGCCGCGACGTCACCATCATCGCCATCGGCGGCATGGTACAACATGCACTGGCCGCAGCCGACGAGCTGGCAAAAGGTCTGGACGCTGTCTCGTGCGAGGTGATTGACCCGCGCACGCTTGTGCCGCTGGATGTGCCGGCGCTGGTCGCCAGCGTCAAGAAGACCGGCCGCGCCTTGATCGCTCACGAGGCGCACAAGCGCGGTGGTCCCGGTGCGGAGATCGCCGCGGTGCTCGCCGAACAAGCCCTCGATTACCTTGATGCGCCCATCCAGCGCGTGGCCGCCAAGAACGTGCCGCTGCCGTATGCGCCGGCGCTGGAGCAGTTCGTCCTGCCCGGCAAGGATGATATAGTCGCGGCTGTGAAGGAGGTGCTGCGATGACCACTGCGCCTGTCGCTCCTGCCGAAGCGCGCGCCGAGACGCCTGCGCCGTCCACCCGCCCTCGCCCGCGCCAGGGGGAGTGGACGTATGAAGACTATCTCGCGCTGCCCGATGACGGCAACCGCTACGAAATCATTGACGGAGTGCTCTACGTGGCTAATGCGCCTTCCTACGACCATCAATTCACAGTGACTGAACTCGTCCGGCAACTTGCGAACCATGTGATCGAGCAGAAGCTGGGGATTGTGATTACAGCGCCGTTCGAAGTGCACCTGCCGGGCATCGCCAAGCCGGTGCAGCCCGACGTGCTGTTCATCGCTGCAGCGCGGCAACCGCAAGCCGGCGCGCGCTTCTTCGAGGGCGCGCCTGACCTGATCGTCGAGGTCCTCTCGCCCGGTTCGATGCGCTTGGATCACTACGTCAAATTCGGCGCCTACGAACGCGCCGGCGTGCGCGAATACTGGATCGCCGATCCGCGAACGCGCATGGTCGTGGTTTACGCTTTGGGGCCAGGCGAAGAAAGCGCCCTCGAATACGCTTTGTTCGGCGCCTTCGGCCCCGGCGAGCAGATTCGCTCCAGCATCCTGCCCGACCTGGCGATTGCGCTCGACCCGCTCTTCATCCCCGCATAGCCGGCTTGGCGACCCCCAGCCAGCCGCTGCGACTTCACTCGGTGCGCGTCCTCGTCGTCCTGCCCACATACAACGAAGCCGAAAACATCGCGCTGCTCATCCCGGAGCTGCTGGCGCTGCCGCTCGATATCTGCGTGGTGGATGATGCCTCGCCGGACGGCACCGGGCGCATCGCCGACGATTGGGCCGCGCGCGAGCCGCGCGTGCACGTGGTACATCGCGCCGGTAAGCTCGGCCTGGGCACTGCCTATGTAACCGGCTTCCATTTTGCGCTCGATCACGGCTACGACGCTGCGCTGACGATGGACGCCGACTTCTCGCATCATCCGCGCTACATCCCGGCCATGCTGCGCGCCATCGAGCATGCCGACCTGGTCATCGGTTCGCGCTACGTGCCCGGGGGCGACGTGCTGTATCCCTTTCATCGGCGCTTCCTGAGCAAAACGGCCAACACGATCGCGCGGCTGACGCTCAGCCTGCGGCCGCACGACTGCACCGCCGGCTTCCGCCTGTACCGCGCCGGCGTGTTGCAAACCGTGCCGATTGATTCGATCTTCTCAAACGGTTATTCCTTCCTCATCGAGATGCTGAACCTCGTCCAGGGCTTCGGCTTCAGCATCGTCGAGATCCCCATCGTCTTTGCCGATCGCACGCGCGGCCAGTCGAAGATCTCCTCCAAGGAGATCCTGCGCGCCGCCTACACCGTGTCCCGATTGACCTATCGCCGTTTGCGCGACCGGCTCATCGGCCCTCCGGAGGCGCGTCGCGCGCCGCGCCAATCATGACGCTGCGCATCGTCCACATCTATAAGGACTACTTCCCGGTGTTGGGCGGCATCGAGAATCACATCCGCCAACTGGCCGAGGCACAGGCCGCGCGTGGGCATCAAGTAGAGGTGCTGGTGACGAGCCTGCGCGCCGCGCGCGCGGTCGAAATGCTCAATGGCGTGCGGGTGACCAAGGCAGCGCGCCACTTGAACATCCAGTCCGCGCCGATCGGCTTTGCGTTCCCTGTAGAAGTCGCGCGGTTGACGAGCGGCGCCGACATTGCCCACCTGCACGCGCCCTATCCGATCGGCGAAGCGTGCAACCTGTGGTTCGGCCGGGCTAAGCGCACCGTGATCACTTGGCACAGCGACATCGTGCGACAGAGGACGCTGCTGCGCCTATATGCGCCGGTGCTGCGCCGCGTCATCGCTCGCGCCGATGCGATCATCCCCACCAGTGAGATCTACGCGCGCACATCGCCCTGGCTGCGCGATCATCTCGATCGCTGCCGCGTCGCGCCGCTGGGCATCGCCGTCGCGCGCTTCGGCGCAGACGACGCCGAGCGCGAGCGTCGCCGTGCGGCGCTGCGCCGCCAACTCCTCGCCGCCGCGCGCATGGCCGCCGGCGAGCCGCTCCTGTTGCTCAGCGTCGGCCGGCTGCGTTACTACAAAGGCCTGGACGATCTGATCCGCGCCATGCCCAACCTACCGGATGCAGTCGCCGTTATCGTGGGCGTCGGGCCGATGGAGGCGGAGTGGAAGGCCCTAGCGCAGCGCCTCGGCGTGTCCGACCGGGTGATCTTCGCAGGCGAGGTGAGCGACGAGCTGCTGCCGGACTACTACTACGCCGCGGATCTCTACGTCATCCCGGCCAACTCGCGCGCCGAGGCGTTCGGCGTGGCCATCTTGGAGGCAATGGCCGCCGGGCTACCGGTGATTTCCACGGAGGTTGGCACGGCGACGAGCTGGGTGAACCGCCACGGCGTCACCGGCCTGGTCATCCCGCCGCGCGACCCGGCGGCCATCGCGCAGGCCGTGGGCGCGCTGGGCGACGCCGCGCTGCGCCGGACGATGGGCGAGGCAGCGCGCCGTCGCGTGCAGGCCGAGTTCACGCTGGAGCGCACGATCGCGCGCATCGAGGCGATCTATGCCGAGGTGCTAGCCACAAAGCCAAGCCGTTCCCACGATTCTGGATAAACTAATCTATCCGGATGAACAGCAATCTCCAAGTTGCCGGCGGCCGGCCGGCAAGCCGGCCGCTCCCCTTCTTCAAGGTCATGCTCACGCTGATGGAGCCCTACACATGGTTCGCGCCAGCGTGGGCGTTTGTAGTCGGCTGCGTCGCCAGCCACAGCATCTACTTCGACCTCGGCGGCGACGTGTGGCAAAGCGTCCTCAGCGTGGGCAAGATTGCCATCGGCACGCTGATGGCCGGGCCATTGCTGGTGGGCTTCTCACAGGTGTGGAACGACTGGTGCGACCGCGACGTGGACGCGATCAACCAGCCAGAGCGGCTGATCCCGTCGGGCAAGGCCACCCGCAACCAGGTGTTCGCCATCATCGCCATCCTGGGCGTGGCGGCCATGGCCATCGCGCTGTTCCTCGGCCCGCCAGTAGCGCTGGTCGCCGTCGTCGGCATCCTGATCGCGCTGGCCTACTCGGCCGAGCCGATCCGCCTGAAGAAAAACGGCTGGCTGGGCAACCTGGCCATCGGCCTGACCTACGAGACGTGCGCCTGGGTCGCCGGCCATCTCACGTTCGACCCCCAGTTGCAATCGGCCGGCGCGCCGCAAAGCATGATCTTGGCGCTGATCTACGGGCTAGGCGTGACCGGCACGATGATCATCAACGATTTCAAAAGCGTCGCCGGCGACCGCCAGATGGGCATCCGCTCGATCCCGGCCATGTACGGCGAGTCCACCGCCGCGAAGATCGGCGTCGTCATCATCAACGCGGCCCAGCTCGTCGCCATCGGCCTGCAGCTGGTGTGGGGCCACCTGATCGCAGCCGGCGTGTGCTTCTTGCTGCTGCTGGCGCAACTGCGCATCCAAGCGCAGTTAGTGCGCGAGCCGACCCAGCCGATGGCCGTGCGTTACAACATCGTCGGCATTCCGCCCTACACCTGGGCGATGCTGATCGCGGCGATTGGCCTGGGGTGACGACGGGCGCTCCAGGCCTCTTGCGCATCCGGCGGTTCGTCCGCAAAATAGGTGCAGCACGTGCCGCGCGACGCGCGACACGCAGCCCTGGATGCAGAGGTGAGAGACATGGCGAGAGTATTGGTGGTCGGCTCGTCGGTAGGCGGCAGCATCGCGGCGAACACGCTGCGCGATTTGGGCGTCGAGACGATTTTGTTGGAGCGCGACCTGAACTACGTCAAGCCGTGCGGCGGCGCGGTGCCGCCACGCGTGTTTACCGACTGGGACTTGCCTCACGATTTAATTGACCGCAAGGTCACCATCGCCGTGGTGTGCTCGCCCCGGCACTATAGCGAGTTCCCCGTGCTCAGCAGCCACCCCGCGCCGGAGACGGACTTCATCGCTATGGTGCGCCGCGAGAAGTTCGACCGTTACATCCGCGAGCGCGCCGTTAGCAAGGGCGCCGAGCTGATCGAGGGCAAGCTCGAGCATGTCGAATTTGGCCCGCGCGGCATCCGGGCGACCTACGAGGATAAGCGCAACAAGACGCACGTCATCGAGGCCGATGCGGTGATCGGCGCGGATGGGGCATACTCGACCGTTGCCAAATCGCTCGGCCTAGAGCGGCTGCCGATGGCCGTGGCCTACCAGGAGCGCATCCGGCTGCCGGCGCACGCCATGGAGTATTGGGAGAAGCGCGCGGCGCTCTATCTGGGCGACGACGTCTCGCCCGACCTATACGCCTGGGTCTTCCCCAAATACGACCATGTGGCGGCCGGCATCGGCGCAGGCGCCGGCAAGACCAAACAGGCGCGCCAGCTGCTGGCCAACCTCAAGCACAAGCTGCGTGACCAGCTCGGCGAAGGGCTGAGCGTGAAGTTCGAGGCGCACCACCTGCCGATGCACCCGCGCAAGCACCTCTCGTATGATCGCGCCGCGCTAGTGGGCGACGCGGCCGGCCTGGTGCAGCAGACCAGCGGCGAAGGGATCTATTGGGCGATGAAGAGCGGCGAGATGGCCGCGCGCGCCATCGCCAAACACCTGGACGCGCCGACCGCCGCCAACCTCCGCCGAGACTACGACAAGTCCTGGTGGAAAGCCTACCGCCCGACCTATCTCTTCTTGGCCTTCCTCCAGCGCATCAGCTACAACGGCGATCTGCAACGCGAGATCTTCGCCAAGATGTGCGACGACCCCGATGTGCAGCGGCTGACCTTCGACGGCTACCTGACCAAGCACATCGAGCCGGCGCCTTGGCCGGTGCAACTGCGCATCACCAAGCACTGGCTGAGCACGGCGCTCCACGAGTGGGCGCAGCAGCGCAAGGAGCGGGCCGGCGCATCGCTCACGGCGCGCTGAAGCGACGAGCCGCCGATCGAGTGCGCTCCCCCCGCCGCAGCGGCGCGGCGGGCGGCAGGGCACGCGACGGGCGCGGCCGGCCTCCCCTACCCTTGAGCTACCGCCGCCGGACTTGCCGCAGGCGGTATACTGCCGCGCGGCGCGCAAAGAAGCAGGCGCGCCTTCGTTCACGTTATCGGCACAACCTACGAATCACAAAGCCATGCAAGAACCTAACCCTGCAGCCCGGCCATTCTCAAAGTTGCGCCTCTTCTTCACCGGCATCGTGATGGGCATCGCCGACTTGATCCCCGGCGTTTCGGGCGGCACGATGGCCTTCATCATGGGCATCTACGAGCACCTGTTGGCGGCGATCAAGGCGTTCAACTTGCAGCTGCTGCGCCTGTTGGGCCAAGGGCGCTGGCGCGCCGCCTTGGGCGCCATCCCCTGGGGCTTCCTCATCCCGCTGGGAGCCGGGATCGGCGCGGCCATCTTGGGCATGGCGCGGCTGATGCGCTACCTGCTGGAACATCAGACGGTCTATCTGTTCGCCTTCTTCTTCGGGCTGATCGTCGCCTCGATCATCGCGGTGGGCGCGACGGTGCGCTGGACGCGCAGCGCGATCGCCGCATTGGTCGGCGGCACGGTCGCGGCCTACATCATCGTCGGGCTGGTGCCGCTGAAGATGCCGCACGACCCGCTCACGCTGTTCCTGAGCGGCGCGGCGGCGATCATGGCGATGATCCTGCCCGGCATCTCCGGCTCGTTCGTCCTGCTCATCCTGGGGCAATACGGCTACGTGTTGGACGCAGTGGCCGATCTCAACCTGTTGGCGATCGTGCCGGTGGCGCTGGGTGCAGCGGTGGGGTTGACGAGCTTCGTGCGCCTGTTGAGTTGGCTGCTGCGGCACTACCACAACGTCACCGTGGCGGTGCTAATGGGCTTCATGGTCGGCTCGCTGCGCAAGATCTGGCCGTGGAAGGAAGTGATCGAGACGACGCTGGATCGCCACGGCAAACCCATCCCGATCCGCGAGCAGAATATCCTGCCGGATCCGGCCGCGCCGGAGGTGTGGATCGCGCTGGCGATCGCGATCGCGGGCTTCTTCTTGCTGTGCGCGATAGACCACCTGCAGACCGGCGCCAACCCGGTGATGCGACGGCTGGGCTGGGCGCGCCCCGCCCACGAGCCGCAGCGCGACCTACAGGCGACGCGCTGAGCGCGCTGAGCCGCATATGCGCACCTGCGTCGTCTGGTTTCGCCGCGACCTGCGCGTGCGCGATCACGCCGCGCTGTGGCACGCCTGCCAGACGGCCGAACGGGTCATCCCGCTGTTCATTTTGGATCCGACGCACTTCGCACACCACGAGGCCGGCAGCCGGCGAGTGCAGTTCTTGCTGGAGTGCCTGGCCGACCTGGACGCGAGCCTGCGCGCGCGCGGATCGCGGCTGATCCTGCTGCTGGGGCGCGCCGAGGAAGTTCTGCCGCGCTTCGTACGCTGGTCCGGCGCCGAGGCGGTGTATGCCCATGCCGACATCGAGCGTTGGAGCGGCCAGATGCGCGACCGGACGCTGGAACGGACGGCCGCTGCGCAAGGCTGGCAGCTGCGCTGGTTCCTCAACTACTACGTGCAGACCGAGGGGGAGTATGACCGCGAGGCGTGGCATGCGGCTTGGACGGAGCACAGCAAAGCGCCGCTGCACCCGGCGCCGGCGCGCGTGCCTACCCCGGCCCTGACGCTGCCAGCCGAGATTCCGCACTTCGACCACGCGCCGTCGCTGCGCGACTTGGGGCTGCCACCCGCGACGACGGCGCTGCCGGGCGGCGAGACCGCGGCGCTGCGTCGCCTGAGCGACTTTCTCGACCGGCGCATTCCCGGTTACCGGCGCGCCCTACCTAAGCCGGCCCTGGCCGAGGCCGACGGCACCAGCCGCCTCTCGTCCTACTTCAAGTTCGGGTGCATCAGCCAGCGCGCGGCGATCCAGGCGGCGCGCCGACGTTGGCCGACAGCCTCGCCGGCGGCGCGCAAGAGCCTAGAAGCCTGGGCCAGCCGGCTGCGCTGGCGCGACCACTTCACCCAGAAGTTCGCCCTCTACCCCCAGGCCGAATTCATCAACCTGTATGCGCCGTTCGACGCGATCCGCCGACCGGAGGATGCCGAACCGGCGCTGCTGGAGGCCTGGCGGCGCGGCGAGACCGGCTATCCGCTGGTGGACGCGGCGATGCGCGCGCTGACGCAGACCGGCCTGCTGAACTTCCGCATGCGGGCGATGTTGGCCACCTTCCTCACCATCAACCTGTTTCAGGCGTGGCAACACGGCGCGGCGTGGTTCATGCAGCACCTGCTGGACGGTGACGCCTGCGTAGACCATTGGCAATGGCAGATGCAGGCGGGCATCACCCAGCCCCAGCGCGGCTTCGTCCGCTGCTACAACCCGACCAAGCAGTGCTTCGACCACGACCCAGATGCGACGTTCATCCACCGCTACGTGCCGGAGCTGCGCCCGTTGCCCCCGCCGCTGGTGTTCCGGCCGTGGACGCTGACGCCGTTGGAGCAGCAGATGTTCGGCGTGCGCATCGGCGTGGACTATCCGGCGCCGATCGTGGACGCCGAGGCGACGCGCCAACGTCACGTCCCCATCCTGCAGGCGATTCGCGAACGGCTGGCCGCGGCGGAGAACTTGGAGGCGTTCATCAACCCGATGGCGGGCGTGACGCCGGCCGTGCGCGCGCGGTCGCACGGCGATCAACCCGAGGCGCTGGCGCATCCCGAGGCGGACGGCGCGCCGGACACAGAGGGAGTGTGAACCGGCTCACAGCGCCTCCAGCTTTCTCAGCCAAGCGTCGAAGTGCGGGCAGCGACGGCGAATCGCCGCCAAGCCGATGCGCGCAGCAATGCGCGGGCC
>JANWYN010000022.1 GCA_025055235.1 Candidatus Roseilinea sp.
GACAGCCCCAAGATCCGCCAAATCGGCAACTTTCTATTCGCCCAGCTCGTCAGCCTGATCAGCAACACCCGCGTGACCGACGTGGCCAGCGGCCAGCGCGTGTTCCGGCGCGACGTGTTGCCGCTGCTCTATCCCTTGCCCGACGGCCTGAACTTCACCCCGGCCATGAGCACGCGGGCGCTGCACGAGAACCTGAAGGTGGTCGAGGTAGCCATACCACATCACGAGCGCTCCGGCCGCAGCAAGCTCGGCGTGGTGCGCGACGGCGTGCGCTTCCTCAACGCGATCGTGTGGACCGCGCTTACGTATAATCCCGCCCGCATCCTCGGCGCGATCGGCCTGGCCGGGATCGCCATCGCGGTGATCGTGGCGCTCGTGCTGACGGCTCAGAGGCTGATGGGGGTGACGCAGCTCGGCCCATGGGGGGTGTTTGCCGTGTTCTCCGGCCTGACGCTGGGGGTGGCCGGGGTAAGCGTGTTCACCCTGGGCATGATGTTCAACTATCTGGTGTCGCTCTTCCATAAGCGACCGATTCGCCAAGGGATATTTGGCAGGCCCATCTTCAAGACGCCGCTCGACCGCCAGTTCTGGTGGATGGGTGGGGTGATGGTGGTCGCCGGCGTCGCGCTTGCGTTCATTGCGCTGGCGCTCGGCCTGAGCAGCAGCGGGCCGGCCGGCAGCAACCGCCAATGGTTCTGGATGCTGAGCAGCAGCATGATCTTTCTTATCGGCGTTCAATTGATCGTCTCGTGGATCGTTATGCGCGTCTTGGAGGAATTGGCGCGGCGAGAGGTGCAGATAGACGCTGATTTGGCCGGCAGCGCCGTCAAATGAGAGATTTTGACAGGGTATAAATCAGGTTTTGATATCTCTGCAAGTCTAGATTTGGTGCAGTTCGGTGCGTGTGTTCCGACAAAAAGAGTGCGGCGCGCTGGCATTGCATTGACCCGGCGCAGCCAACAGGTGATAGCAATCGCGAGGGAAGGAAACTGAAATGAGCGAGCATAAGTCAAACACAGAATCGAAGATGCCGGCCTCGGCGCCTGCCGCGCCGCCACAGAGGAAAGACCCATTCCAGGAGGCGCTCAAGCCGCTGAGCAAAGAGGAGCAGCTCAAGCTTAACCTGGGCACCCGCGGCGTGCGCAACCTGCCTCCGCCGCGCTTCCCAGATGCCGATCTGGCCGTGCGCGCCAAGGGCATCCGCCGGCCGGCCTACAAGGTGGACATCCTGCTGGTCAACCCCCCGACGCCCGACGGCGCGATCTGGATCCGCAGCCAGCACCGTGTCGGCCGCCGCAGCCGCGAGAACATGATTTGGCCGCAGATGGAATTGGCGCAGATGGCGGCGATGCTTGACAAGGACTACACCGTCGCCGTAATTGACGCCAACGCCGAGCGCATGAGCTGGCCAGAGTTCGAGACCAAGCTCAAGGAACTCCGCCCGCGCTTCTACCTTACTCAGGTAACTGCGCCGACGCTGACCAACGACATGTACGGCGCGTTCCTGGCCCGCAGCCTGGGCGCGATCACGATGGGCTTTGGCACGCACGTCACGCCGATGCCACGAGAGACGCTGGAGAACTTCCCGGCGCTCGACTTCGTGCTGCGCGGCGAGCCGGAACTCACCCTGCGCGAGTTGATGGACACCATCATGGTCGTCAACGGCCTGTGGAAGAAGACCGAAGACGGCAAGCTGATCAAGCAGGACGGCACGCCGGCCGACGCCGATGGCCACATGGCGCACATGATGCGCGATGCCGATCCGACGTGGATGCCGGCCTGGTCGCTCGAATCGCTGGAGGAGCCGATCGCCGACGACCGCATGAAGATCACCTACACGCAGCTTGCGGCGATCAAAGGGCTGGCTTGGCGGCGCGGCAGCGAGATCGTCGTCAACTTCGACCGTCCGTTCATCCGCAACTTGGACGACCTGCCCATCCCACGTCACGACCTGCTGCCCTACGACAAATACCGCATCCCCATGATCAAAGGCCCGTACACGTTCATCGTGACGAGCCGGGGCTGCACGGCCGGCTGCAAGTATTGCATCAAGCACGTCAGCTACCAGTACTCCATCCGCCTGCGCACGCCGGAGAACATCATGCAGGAGCTGTGGACGCTGAAGAAGCTCGGCGTCAAGCACGTGCACATGTATGCCGACCTGTTCACCGTCAACCGCGATCAGGTGGTTGGCCTGTGCAAGCTGATGATCGAGCAGAAGATCGGCCTGACCTGGACGTGCAACAGCCGCGTGGACTACGTGGACGAAGAGATGCTCGAGCTGATGGCCAAGGCCGGTTGCAACCTGATCTCGTGGGGCATCGAGAGCGCCAACGAGCAGATCCTGAAGAAGGCGGCCAAAGGCTATCGCATGGAGCAAGCGCCGCGTGCGCTGACCTGGGCGCGCAAGCACGGCATCAAGAACTGGGGCTACTTCATCATCGGCCTGCCCGGCGAGACGGTCGAGACCATCCGCGAGACGATTGACTTCGCCAAGAAGCTGCCGCTAGACGTGGCGCTGTTCCACGTGGCCGCGCCCTATCCCGGCACGCCGTTCTTCTTCGAGGTGCTGGAGCACAACTGGTTCCGGCCCGGCACGCAGTGGGAACAGGTGGACATGGACAAAGGCACCGTGCTCGACTACCCCGGGCTGACGGCCGAGGAGCTGGAATACTGGCAGAAGCGCGCCTTCCGCGAGTGGGCCTTCCGCCCCGGGCCGATCCTGACCTTCCTGAAGAGCATTAACGGCCCCGAAGTGATCAAGAGCGCCCTCGAAATCGGCATCGGCTCGGTGAAGTGGGCGCTGGGCAAGAAGGAAGCGTAAAGCGTAGCGCATCCCCTGGTTTTTACTCCCGACTTCGACTCTCTGACCATCGGGAGTCGAAGTCGGGAGTCGGTTTGTCTTGATCCGCCGCACCGCGTTCGACTTCCCGCTCGCGATATTTCTCGCCTCGGCGGTGCTCGGGCTGTGGACGGCATATGACCAGGATGCCGCTTGGGCCAAGTTCTGGCCGATCGTGATCGGCGTTGCAGCCTTCTACGCGGTCGCCTGGATGCCGGAGCGGGTGGGGCAGGTCGATCCGTTGCAGGTGATCTTCGCAGCGTTGCCGGCCATCATCGGCGGCTACTTCCTTCTCACCAACGACTGGCGCGAGCCCGGTAACGCGACGCGCTGGTTGTATGAACGTGTGCCACAAATCGCCGAGGCATTCCCCGCGTTGTCCGGCTATCGCCTGCACGCGAACACGCTCAGCGGCTTCATGGCGGTCTTCATCCCGTTGCAGATCGCCGCGTTCTTCAGCAGCGCCGCTGCACGCCTGCGCCCGCTGCGGGCAGCGCTCGGCCTCATCGCTGTTGGTTTCTCGTTGGTGATGCTCGTGTTGGGTCGCTCGCAGGGAGCGGTGTGGGCGCTGGCGCTCACCTCGGCGGGGTGGCTGCTACATCTGGTCTACGCACGGGTGAATCGGCGCTGGGCGTGGCCGATGGCGCTGGTCACGTTGGCCGCGCCGCTGGTGATCGGCGCGGCCCTCTTCGGCGAGCGCCTGCTGGAGTGGCGCGGGGATCGCACAGATGTCTGGCAGAACAGCTTCGCCCTGGCGAGCGATTATCCGTTCACCGGCCTGGGCCTCGATAACTTCGTGATGCCCTACTCGACCTACGTGTTGCTCGTCCATGTGGAGCACACGTATCATGCGCATAACCTGTATCTCGACTTGTGGTTGAATCAGGGCTTGCCGGGCTTGATCGCATTCGTCATGATGCTGCTCGTCGCCTTCACGCGGCGCAACACCGCTTCGCAGTGGCGCACGGCGGCGCTGGCTGCGGTGACGGTGCTGGCGTTGCACGGCATCGTGGATGACGCGCTCTACGGCTATCATGGCGGCAAGCTCGCCGCGCTGATGTTCATGCCGTTCGGGTTGCTGGCTCGGCCTGAGGCGCGATTCGCCGAGGACTCCCGCGCGGCGCAGGCCGGCCGGCTGCGCCTGACTATCCTTGTGTTCGCCGGCGCAGCTGCGGTTGTCGCGTCGGTCGTCATGGCCGTGCTGCCGGCCACGCGGGCGGCGTTCTATCGCAACCTAGGCGCGCTGGCGCAGACGAAGGCGGAGCTTTCGGCTTATCGAATGCATCGCGAGGGTAACCTTCAGGATGGCATGCGACTGCGGCCGGACGTCAACTTGCAACCGGCGATGGACGATTACCTGGCAGCGCTGGCGGAGAATCCGTGGGATGCCGGCGCGAATCGTCGCCTGGCGCAGATCGAGTTGACATTTAGGCGATATGATCAAGCGCACGACCGGCTGCTCAAGGCGTATGCGTCGGCGCCCTACCATCGCGCGACGCGCCAGTTGCTGGGCGAAAGCTACGCGATACGCGGCGAGGTCGCCGAGGCGGTGCGCTTGTGGCGAACGTTAGACGTGTCGCAGGGCCAATTGATGATTCGTATGTGGTGGTATGCACTCTTCACACAACAGGAGGAACGCGCGAGATGGATCGAACGCGCCATGGCGGCGCTCGAGCAGTGATCATCCTGACGTCGCTGACTGCGATGATCGCGGTGGCGTTGGCGGGGATGTTGACGTCACCGAGAGGCGCGTCCCGGCAGGCGCAGGCGCAGGGCGAGGCGCTGTGGTCGGCGCCGGTCAACCTTTCGGTGTCCGGCTCGGCATCGCGACCGGCCATCGCATTGGCGCCGCGTAACGTGGCGCACGCGTTGTGGTGGGACACGATTGACGGCGCGCGCTATGCTCGCGGCGTCATCAGCGGCACGCAAGCGCTCTGGGCGAAGCCGCAGCCGGTGCCGTTCCTCGTCGGTGAGAGCAAGCGCGATCCCAGCACTAACAAGGTGACTTTGTTGCCTCCGGCCCAGCTCAACATGGTTGCGGATAATACCGGCGCGGTGCACGTCACCTGGCTGGATACCGAGCGCGGGCTGCGCTACGCTTTCATGCCGCCCAACGGCAGCCTAGGTCAAGGTCCACGGTTGACGGACCGGACCCTGGCCAGCACCATGTCCGTTGACATCAGCGGCACGCTGCGCATGGCCTACATCCAATCGTCTCAGGCGCCGGGTTCGCCGGCCGGCGTGTATTACGTGCGCCGTTCCGGCGGAGCGATCCAGCGTACGCTGGTGTACTCGTCCACCTACTTCCGCACGGCCGATCCGGGCAGCGTCGGCGTCGCCGTTGCCGCCGACGGCGCTGGGAACGTCGTCGTCGCTTGGCGACAGTCGCCGGAAGATCAGGCCCAGTTCGCCCGCTCCACCGACAACGGTTTGAAGTGGAGCGCGCCGCAGCCCATCGCCGCAGTCAGCGAGCTGTTTGGCATTGCGACGCAGGTCGGCGTCGCGGTGACGCCTGCTAGGGAATTCTTGCTCATCTGGCGCGATTCGACCGCGCCGGGATGTGGGATGACCCAGCGTCGCTCATCGGATGGCGGGCAGACGTGGTCGCCGCCGGAACGCGTCCTCAGCGACCTCAAGCGCTGCCCGGCGCGATGGACGTTCACCATCGGCAGCGACGGCAAGCTGTGGTTCATCGGCATGCCGGCCAGCGAGACGCCGCTCTCCGATGCGAACGGCATGCTTGCAGCCTGGGATGGAGCGAACTGGTCGAAGCCGGCCGATATTCAATTGAGCTATCAGGATAGCGTCACCCAACGGACGCGCATCCTGGGCTGCTTGAATATGTCACTGGCCGGTGGAAGCCTGGCCGCCATCGGCTGCGATGTGCGCGGCGATGTGTGGGCTTTGCACAGCGTCGCGAGCCTGGAGCGATTCCTGCCGGTCGAACAGGCGAGCTGGGATCGGCCCATCAACCTCTCCGCTGCCCGTGCAGCGCAGGAAGGTGAGGCGCGCCGCGCGACTACGGAGACCACGCAGCATGTCGCTATCGCGGCGGATCGCGACGGCCAGATCTATGCCTTGTGGTCGCGCGCGGACAGCACCGCTGCGCCGGCCAATCGCCTGGAGATCGCTGTCTTCAAGGGTGAACGCTTCCTCTCGCCTGCCGCCGTCTTGCGTGTAGAGCGCGGCAGTGCGAGCGCAGATCCGAGCGCAGTGATGGCGAAGCTGGACGCGCCGAGCCTGGCCGTCAACGCCAACGCGAACACGTCGCGTCTGCACCTGGTGTGGAGCGGCGGCCCATCTGGCCGGCCTTTCTATAGCCGGGCTTTTGCGCGAGATGCGAATGTATCGAGCGGCTGGGCACAGCCGCAGCCGTTGCCGGCACTGACGCCCATCGGTGGCGCGCCGGACATCGTCGCCGATCCGCGCGGCCAAGTGCTCTATGTGATCTACACGATTCCGTTCAACGAGCTGCGCGGCGTGTATCTGGTGCGCTCCGAGGACGATGGCGATACGTGGTCGAAGCCGATCCTCATCGCGGATGGCGTGACTGAGAATTGGGATGCGGTAGACCAGCCGCGCATCGCGCTCGATCCGGAGAATGAGACGTTGCACGCTGTGTGGCTGCAGACCGTCCTCCCGGGCACGACCGGCTCGCGGGCGGTGTATTACGCGCGCTCGTCGGACAGAGGGCAGACCTGGTCTGCGCCGCTGCGCGTGGCGCAGGGCGACGTGGATGCACCACGCGTTGCGTTGGCCGAGTCCGGTGTCGTGGTGTTGACGTGGAATGTCGCGCGCCGGATCGGCAACGTATCTCAGACGAGCAATACTTGGTACCAGGTGTCCGCGGACGGCGGCGCGCGCTGGTCGCAGCCGGTTCCCGTGCCGGGGTTCGAGAACGTGACCGGAGGTAGCGCGCCGGCCGGCGATGGGCGCGGGCAGCTCTATCTGACGGCGCTCTCGACCGGCTCGGGTGGCCAGGCCCGGCTATTGTTCACCCAGTGGCGCGGCCAGGGATGGGGGCCGGTGGATGAATACAGCATGGGCCAGACGGCGGTGCTGGGGAACACTGCGACCGGCGCGTTGGTCGCGCGCAGCGGTTTGTTGCAGCTCGTCATGCGCCTGTTCGAATTGAAGCCGAACGGCACCGGCGTTTGGGAGTCCGTCGCGATCTCCCGGCGGGTCACGCCGGTTGAGCTGGTACCGCTGCCGACCTTTACGCCGCTCCCGCCGCCGGCGCCGACACCGACGCCGATCCCGCTGCCGACGGAAGTGGTGCGCACCGAATCGGCGCCGACGACGCTGCCGCTGGAAGCGCCGAAGTCGAGCCCCCTCGGCGCCAACTTGCTGCTGATCAGCGCCGGCATCGCGGCGATCGTCATCGTGACGGGTGCGGTGATCGGCCTGATGCTCATGCGCCGACGGTAGGCTCATTGGGACTCTGCCCGGCGACTGGAAGTCGTAGACAACTCGGGGTGAAGTCCGCCGGCGCGGACTGGATCGCGGTCGCCGCAGGGCAGCTTTGCTTAGCGTAGCGCGCGATTTCAATCGCTGCGTGAAGTTGGCTGATGGCCGACGCATTGATAAATCAAGCTCATGGCAGATACCGTAATCGTAACCGGCGGCGCGGGCTTCATCGGCTCGCACGTCGTAGATGCGTTCATCGAGGCGGGCTATGGAGTAGCGGTGATTGACAACCTGCACGGCGGTGACCCGGCTAATGTCAACCCACGCGCACGCCTTTACCGGGCCGACATCCGCGACGCCGAGGCATTGGAACGTATCTTCGCTGCCGAGAAGCCGGTCGTCGTCTCACACCAGGCTGCTCTGGCCGACGTACGGCAGAGCCTGGCGTGTCCCGATCTCTACGCCGACGTCAACATCATCGGCACGATCCGCGTGCTGGAAGCGTCGCGGCGGCATGGCGCGCGCAAAGTGATCTTCGCCTCGACCGGCGGGGCGATTTACGGCGAGACCGACCGCATTCCGACGCCCGAGGACGCCGACGCGCGCCCGTTGGACTTCTACGGCGTGAGCAAGCTCGCCTGCGAATACTACCTGTCGAGCTACAAGCATAACTACGGCTTGGACTATTGCGCGTTGCGCTACGGCAACGTTTACGGGCCGCGGCAGAACGCGAAAGGGGAAGCCGGCGTCGTCGCCATCTTCGCCGCAAAGATGTTGCGAGGCGAGCAAGCGATCATCAACGGTGACGGCCGGCAGACGCGCGACTTCGTGTATGTCGAAGATGTCGCGCGGGCGAACGTGCTCGCTGCGACGCGCGGCAGCGGCATCTACAACATCGGCACTGGCATAGCTGCTGACATCAACGCCATCTTTGCTCACCTAGCACAGGTCACTGGGTATGCGCTGCCGGCAGTGCATGGGCCGGCCAAGCCGGGCGAGGTCAGGCGGAGCTGTCTCGACCCCTCGAAAGCCCACCGCGAATTGGGTTGGGAAGCGCACGTGCCGTTGGCCGAGGGACTGACGAAGACGGCGCAGTCGTTTTCGTGCTAGCGTCGAGTTGCAGGGTTGTCTTCAGGAAGCGACTCTCAGGTTGTAAGACATCATCGCATTACTAATCGCATCTTGCAGATGCGTCATCGCAGAATACTTCGAGTTCCGTCCAAGAACATGCAGAGAGTCGCTATCCGAAATAAAGCACTTCCGTTGCTAATCGTCGTCGCCATTGTTCTAACCGCGTTATTTACCGGTATTCCGCATTCGAGGCAAGCGCGTTCCTCAAGTCCACCTCAGCCGATCCTGCTGGTCAAGAACAACACCCCGCAGGCGCCTTTCGGCGATTACCTTGAAGAAATCATTCGCGCTGAGGGTTTGAATGCCTTTGACGTGATTGCGCTGGGCAGCCTGGCTGCCGGCGATCTCAGCGGGCGTGACGTCGTCATCTTGGCCGAGACGGCGCTGAGCGATGCCCAGGCCGCGCTCTTCTCGACCTATGTGCAGAACGGGGGGCGTCTGGTCGCCACGCGCCCGGATGCGAAGCTGGCCGGTGTGTTCGGGCTGGCCGGCAGCCCTACGACGCGCCAGGGCGGCTATCTGCGCATCAGCGCGCCGGAGTTGCTGGCCGCCGGCCTGGCGACAGAGACCATGCAGATTCACGGCGCGATAGACCTCTACAACTTGCAAGGCGGCAGTGCAATCGCATACGTGCATAACTCAGCCGCGCTGAGCAGCGCGACGAACCATCCGGCCGTCGTCAGCAACACGTTCGGGTCTGGCCAGGCGGTCGCGTTCACCTACGACCTCGCGCGCAACGTCGCATACATCCGCCAGGGCAATCCGGCCTTGGCCAACGTGGACGTGGACGGTAACGGTTTCCAGACGACTGACCTGTTTCAGGCAGCGCCGGGCGGCACACCTTGGTTAGATGTTACGCGCATCCCCGTCCCGCAAGCGGACGAGCAGCAGCGGTTATTTGCTGCGTTGGTGAGGCGGCTAGTATCGCCGTCGCGTCCGCTGCCCCAGTGGTGGTACTTCCCCGGGAAGGCAAAATCCGTCTTGTTGCTCACGGCCGATACGGCTGCAAATCCGATCGAATACTTCCGCGACTACGCCAACTACATTGCAGCGAAGGGCGGCAAGAGTAGCTTCTTCTTGAACTTCAACGAACTCACTCTGGCCGACCTGAACGCGATGCGCGCTCAGGAGCATGAGTTTGGCATCCATCCGCCTGCACAGTTCAACGATCCGACCGGGGTATACCCAATCACAAATCTATCCCAAGGCTTCGCGGTTTTCACGAACTACTTTCTTGCCCGATTTGGATCCCAACCTATGCCTATGCACCGTACCATGGGATTGGCATGGGAAGGTTGGACGGGCGGTGCCGAGATCGCGGCGACGTATGGCTACAAAATGGATTTCAGCTACGCGCATCGCGGTGCATGGATGCGCCTGCCTGACGGCCGGTGGCCGCGCGGCTACATCACGGGCAGCGGCCTGCCGATGCGCTTTGTCCGTGCCGACGGCGTTATGTTGCCGGTGTATCAGCAGCCCACGCAGCTCTCTGACATGCAGCTCTTTTGGAGCATTCCGGGTTCGGTCGAGCAGCATAGCATGTCCACAGTGCTTGACCTGGTGCAGCGGCAACTGGATGCGAGCATCCAGCGTGACTACGCAGCGCTGACGGCGATGACGCAACTGGACTACTCGAACTACGGCGACGTGCGCTATGTCTTCGAGTCATTGCTGGATTACGCGCGCCAGCGCGGCGTGCCGAACCTAAGCGCTATGGAGTGGCTGAATTTCATCGAGGCGCGGCGCGCGGCTCGGTTCACCGACATCACGTGGAACGAAGCGACGGCGACGCTGTCGTTCAAAGTGTCGGTCACGACGACGCCGCGGGTTACACTGACGGCGTTGATCCCCACGATCTACAACAATCGCAGCCTGCAGTCGGTCACCGTTGACGGCGCGCCGGTCGCCTTCAGCGTGGATCTGGTGAAGGCTGAAGACTTTGCCTTCGTCAGCATGCCGGCGGGTAACCGCGACATCATCGCGCGCTACGTGGTTGATGAGCCGATCACCGGCCTGTCCGCTACCAGCGACAGCCCGAAGAAACTCGGCGAGACGATGACCTTCACTGCCACCGTCGCTTCCGGCACGAACGTGACCATCCGCTGGGACTTCGGCGACGGTGCGTTGGGCAGCGGGCCGACGACCTCGCACATCTACAGGGACTATGGCCCCAATCAGGGCATCTACACCGTGAGGGTGACTGCCCGGAACGCCGCCAGCGTTCAAGAGACGACGATCAGGGTGAAGGTAGAGTTGCCGAACTCGATCTATCTACCTATCGTCCGTCGTGAACAGTAATTGAATTGCCAAGCATGAAGATCGTCCTGCCGGTTCATCACTTTCCGCCGCGCTACACCGCGGGCGGCGAACAGTATGTGCACCGGCTAGCGCGTTGGCTGCAGGAGCATGACTGCGACGTCGAG
>JANWYN010000023.1 GCA_025055235.1 Candidatus Roseilinea sp.
AATGTATTTAATCGGTGCGTGGCCCGCACATCTCTCTCGAAGACTCATCTCATTCATTGCACGAACAGGAGGTTGAAACGAATCATGAAGCGGCTACTTGGATTGATCGCAGCAGGCGTGTTGATGCTGGCTGCTGTCGTGTTGATGGCGGCGCTGCCGGCCCAGGCGAAGGACGATCCGCCGACGCAGATTCATCGCGGCATCATCAACAGCCGGCCTGCAGGCAACATCGGCACGTGGGTGATCGGCGGCCGCGCCTTCGTGGCCAACGCGAACACGGAGTTCGACACGGATGAAGGGCCGCTGGTCGTCGGCGCGTGCGCCAAGGTGCGCTATTTCGTCACCGGCGGCGGCGACATCGCCGATGAGATTGACAGCGAACCGCCGCAGGACTGTGGACTGAGCGGCTCTCCGTCGCCGACGCCCTCTGTGACTCCCACACCCTCGGCTACGCCGGTCATGGCGCTGCACCGCGGTCTGGTAGAGAGCCGGCCCGTCGGCCTGTTGGGCGAATGGACGATCGGCGGCCTGGTCTTCCTTGCGAACAACGATACCGAGTTCGACTTCGACGAAGGGCCGCTGACGGTCGGCTCGTGCGCCAAAGTGCGCTACTTCACCAGCAACGGCGTGCGAATCGCCGACGAGATTGATTCAGAGCCGCAGCGCGATTGCGCTGGTGGCACGCCGGCACCGCCGCCGACCATCACGCCGAACCCGCGCGAAGACAGCAAGGTGTTCGCGCGCATAGATGCCTTCCCACCTGCGCCCTACATCGGCGTCTGGCGCATCGGCGGCGTCGAATACCAGGCCAACAGCCGCACCGAGTTCGAGCAGGAGGACGGCCCGTTCGCAGTGGGCGCATGCGTCAAGGCCGAGTTCATGCCGATGAACGGTGTAAACGTGCTCGAGGAAGTGGAGACCGAGGATGACCGTAAGTGCCAGGGGGCGGCGGGTGAGCCGGTCAATACGTTCAAGGCCTACGGCGTGATTGATCGCTTCACCATGACTGTGCCCAGCACCTGGGTGATCAGCGGCATCAGCTACACCGTGAGTGCATCCACCAAGCTCGAAGCGGAGCATGGGCCGTTCCGGGTCGGCGCGTTCGTCGAGGTGAGGTATGGGCTGGCCAATGGAGAGCGCGTCGCGACGAAGATCGAGACGCGCGTCGCGCCGGGCACGGGCAGTAACAACACGCTCGGGACGTTAGATTCGCGGCCAAGCGACGACTGGGGCGTGTGGGTGATCAGCGGTGTGTCCTACCAGGGCGATCCGGCCATCCGCGTCGAGCTGCCACGCGCAGCGCTATCCGCTGCGTCGCCCAATGCGGCCGGCCAGAAGGTGTTCATCAACTCCTATGTGGCCAACGGCGTCAACATGCTCACTCTGATCCGCGCGATGCCACACTCAGTGTATATGCCCGCAGTTGTGCGCTGACGCCTGATGCCGGGATTGGCTTATCCCGGTTGCTCAGCCAGAGCGTGTTTAGTCCTGGAAATGCAGCGACGTCATGCCCGCGTGTTCGCGGGCGTGACATGCTTCGGGTGCATTCGCCAACAGGGGCAAACGCACATGTTTGGTAGGGTGCGCTCTGAATGGCCCGAATGGGCTACCGCAGCGCGCCACTGCCGATGCATCATCGGCGCGGAACGGCGTCCGTGCCCTACCGCGCACGTTTTTGCACTTATACGCGAATGCCCCATGCTCCTTGTTCTAGTCTGTGCAACGAACCGACAAAGTAGTCCGAGGTTCTCCGAGAACTTCAGGGACTGCCGACCTTGGCGATGATCTCAACTGCGTCGCCCACGCGCAGCACGCCGGTGTTGGCGGCCACCAGATTCTGGCCGAACAGCACCTTTCGTCCGAACGTGCGGTAGGTCGCCAGCGTCTTGATCGGCTCGCGGCCGGCGATGGCGGTGTCCTGGTCAATCGCCGGCACGCTGCAGCGGGCGCAGGGCTTGACGGCGCTGAAGACGATGTCACCGATGCGAAACTCGCGCCACTCGTCTTCGGCGAAAGCATTGCAGCCGCTGACCACAATGTTCGGCCGGAAGCGGTTCATCGGGACGGGCGAATCGAGCCGAGCGTTCAAGTCGTCCAGCGATGCTTGCGAGATGAGCAGGAACGGGTAGCCGTCGGCGAAGCCGGTCTGGTCGGATGGCCGGCGGGCATAGCGGGCATCCACGCGGCGCACGAAGTCGTCGGCCATGCGCACCAGCCGCACAGGTGCGGCCAGGAAGTCCTGCAGCCATCCGGCGACGTCGTTGCCCTGGTCAATCGCGTCGCAAACGTCGTTCCACACGCGCGCCTTGAGGCGCCGGCCTTCGTTCGATGGCGTGAAAGACAGCGGCGGCATGCCCGGCGCGCGCAGCGTCATCGAGCCGTCATCGTTCATCACCGGTTCGATCAGCGCGAGGCGAGGCAGGTCGCGCTGAGTAATGAACTCGCCGAGTGCATCCACGATCATCATGCGGCGGTCGCCGGCGATGCCACGCGCATCGGTGACGGCTGTTTGCAGCGCGTGGCCTTTGCATGACTTGATCGGGTAGCGGTAAAGCGCCGAGACACAAATCGTCATTTCGCGGTGAGGGCAGGCGAAGCGATTGGGACGGCCTGTTGTGTAGTCGCTCGATCGGGTCGCGGTGACAGGATGCTGGCTGTGAGCAGCACGAAGATGATCCAGACAGCGTCGGCCAGCAGCAGATGCACGATCTGCATCCAAACCGGCGCCAGCAGGATGACGTTGAGCACGCCCACGCCGCACTGGGCGAAGAACAACGCGGTCAACGCGCCGGCCAGCCGCCGGCTGAGGTCGTCGCTTGCGTATTGGTAGGCGCGCCACGCCGTCGCGATGACGTATAAGCCCATCAACATAGCGATCGCGGGGTGCACAACTCGCAGCCGGATGAGGAAGTGCGCCGTCGGCGAGAACTTGGCCTGCCAGCCGGCTTCGAACGTGCCCGGCCGGAACAGCGTGTCGCCCAGCGCCGTGATCGCGCCCGTTGCGCCGAGCGAGATGAGTCCGGCGACGCCAAGCGCCAGCAACAAGCGCAGGGCGCGCGGCGGCGCTGCGTGCGCGTCTGCATCATCTGCGGCGCGACCGGCGAACCACGCCGTCAGCGTGATCGCGCCAAGCAGGAACAGCGTGTTTGCCTGATGCACGGCGATCACCACAGCACGCAGTGCCGAGTCGTCCATGCCGGTGAGCGATTGCAGCACGATGAACGCGCCGATCAGCGACTCTACGACGATGAGGATGAGCGAGATGCTCGCAAATCGCCGTGCGCGATGGCCGGGCGCGAACACGCGCCGCGCCGCGATCCACATCACTGCGACGAGGATCAGCGCCAGGCCGCTAGTTAGCCGGTGGAAGAGTTCGATGAACGTCGCCAGGGCAGGGGCGGGTGGGATGACGTGGCCGTCGCACAACGGCCAGTGATCGCCGCAGCCAGCGCCGGAGCCGGTGGCGCGCACGACGGCGCCCCACAAGATCACCAGCACGTTGAAGGCCAGAACCGCCCAGGCATATTGCCGGAAGCGGGTCATGTTCGGTACGTTGCTCAACGGTGTAGATTCTATTCCAAGGCTGGCGCGTGCCCAGTGACGGGTGCATTCGCGGATAGGGGCAAACCATCGCACAGCCAACGGCGCGCTGCGGTGGCCCATGCGGGCCATTCAGAGCGCGCCCTACAGCCCCCGCCGGCGAATGCACCCCACTGACCTTCGTCACCTCCGGTCGGATACAATCCCGCCGGATGTCTCAGCTCATCGAACTGCTCGACCGGCTGGCGCAGGCGACGGTGACGCCGCTGCTCATCCTGTTGGCCGTTTCGGCCGGCGTTGTCGCCGTCGTGCGCAACTGGCGGCTCGCCCTGCCGATGATGGTGTTGCAATACGTGGCGGTCGGTGTTTTGCTTGCGCGCGTCATCGAACCGAACGTCGCGCTCATCAAGCTACTGGCAGGTGCAATCGTCTGCCTCGCGCTCAGCCTCGCAGCCCAGCGAAGCGACATCGTGCGTGCCGAACGTGGCGAGTCCATCGCGCGCGAGCGCTTGGCACAGCCGGACTGGCACCGGCTCCCGGCGCAGTTGCTGCTGCGCGCGATCGTCGCCATCCTGGTGTTGACGGCGGCTTTCGGCGCGACCATCCGCTTCCCGCTGCCCGGCACCGCGCGCGAGCTGGGCCTGGGCGCATACATGCTGATCGGTTTCGGCCTGCTCATCGTGGCGACGGCGTATGAATCGCTCAACGTTGGCCTGGGTTTGTTGATGCTGCTGTCCGGGTTCGAGCTGGCCTACACACCGCTCGAGCCGAGCATCGGCGTGAGCGTATTGTTGGGTCTAACGACGCTGCTGGTCGGTGCAGCGATCGCCTATTTGACACTCGCAGATGCCGGCGCCACCGCCGCTGAATTGAAAATTGAAAATTGAAAAGGAAATGGAAAGTCAGCCCGCTCCCATTCTCAATTCTCAATTTTCAATTCTCAATTTCCAATTCGCATGATTCCTGCCGCGTTGCTCGTGGTGAGCATCCCGCTGGTTGGCGCAGTGCTGGCCTACCTGCTGCGCCGCTGGCAGGGGATCGAGATCGCGGTGGCTGTGCTCATGTGCGCCGGCGTCGTCGCGCTGTTGGCGCAGCCGCCGGATAGCAAGATTGCGCTGCCAGGCATAGCGGTTGGCATCGAGCTAAGCGCGCCGTTCGAAGTGTTGGGCCGGGTGTTGCGCGTGCGCGCCGCCGAACGCATTCCGATCCTGCTGCTGTTCGTCTGCGCCGCAGTGTTGTTCGTGTTGTCGTGGCGCGCGCCGCAGGGGTGGCCGTTCGTCCCCATCGGCCTCGTCGTGTTGGCGGCCGTGAGCCTGGCGTTGATGATTCGCCCGTTTGTCTATGCCGCGCTGGCGTTTGAAGGTGCAGCGGCGCTGGCAGCGCTGATGATCCAGGCCGAGCGCGGCGGCGAGCGATCCACGCTGGGCGCGCTGCGTTACCTGAGCGCGACCACGCTGGCGCTGCCGATGTTCCTGTTCGCCGGCTGGTCCATAGACCGCGCCGGCACGGTCAACCTCAACGATGCAGCGGCGCTGGCAGCGGCGTATGGCCCGGCCACTGTGCTGCTCATCGGCGGCTTCGGGCTGATGATCGGCGCGATCCCGCTCTACACCTGGGTGCACCCTGTGGCGCGCGATGCCTCGCCGCTGGTCACGGCGTTCATCGCCACGGTGGGCGTGGGGGCGTTGAGCTTCCTGCTCCTCGAGTTCTGGCAAGCCTATGAGTGGTTGCGCGCCGGCGGCCTGGCTGCCGATGCTCTCGCCATCGGCGGCATCGTGTTGCTCATCTTCGGCGGCGCGCTGGCATGGGCGCAGAAATCGTTCGCGCGCGTGATGGCGTGCGCCATCCTGGTGGAGATCGGCTGCATCCTGCTCGTCATGAGCCGTGGATCTCAACTCTCCGTGGAAGCGCTGACGTTTGCCACCTTGGCGCGCACGCTTTCGTTGGGCGTCTTCGGCTTGGGGGTCTGGCGCTTGCGCGTGTTGCGGTCGAGCGATGCATTCGCCGATGTGCGCGGTGCACATGATCTCTGGACAGTGATGGCCCTCGGCGTTGGTGGGTTGTCATTGGCCGGCCTCCCCGGCACGCTTGGCTTCGTCTCGCGTTGGTCGGCGGCGCGCGCCTATGGCGTCGCCGACGCCGAAGGATTGGCGCTGCTCTTGGTCGCAAGCGCCAGCGTAGGCGTTGGCGTCATGCGCGGCTTGATCGCCATGTTCGATGCGCCGTGCGTCAAGGTGGTCGAAGAAACGCCGGCCCGTGCACAGCAGATGTCCTTGTTTCCGGAGCGCGTTCTGGCCGTCGGCGAGGAAGCCGAAGCAGCAGATGACCCGACAGGCTTCGCGCCGGGTTCAGATGAACCTCCGTTGCTCGAAGGCGAGACCCTCATCGAGGGCGAGGTGTTGCAGGAGGATGTGCAGCGACCGGTGGCCGCAAAGCTAGATTCGCTCGGCACCCGGTTGATGATCGGCGCAGGCATTGCTGCGATCATCATCATCGGCATCTGGCCGGGGATCATCGCGCCGTTGGCCAAAGCTGCCGCTGCGCAATACACCTTTTATCCATAGGCGCGTCATCGTCTCCGCGCATGGGCTTGGGATTGCGCTGGACGCTGAGTCACCGGATGCCAACTATAATCTCCGCTCCGATGCTCAGCAACCAGGTTCGCCAGACGTTCATAGACTATTTCGTGCGCAACGGCCACCGGCACGTGCCGTCGTCGTCACTCATCCCGTATGGCGACAAAACCATCCTCTTCACCAACGCCGGGATGAATCAGTTCAAGAACGTGTTCCTCGGCCTGGAGAAGCGCGACTACACGCGCGCTGTGACCGCCCAGAAGGTCATGCGCGTGAGCGGCAAGCACAACGACCTGGAGAATGTGGGGCCGAGCCGGCGACACCACACCTTCTTCGAGATGCTGGGCAACTTCTCGTTCGGCGATTACTTCAAAGAGGACGCCATGAAGTTCGCCCTGGAGCTGCTGGAGCGGGAATATGGCTTCGCGCGAGAGCGGCTGTGGTTCACTATCTACGAAGACGACGACGAGTCGTACGCCCTCTGGCAGAAGGTGGGCATCAAGGCATCGCGCATCCTGCGCTTCGGTGAGAAGGACAACTTTTGGAGCATGGGTCCGACCGGCCCGTGCGGTCCGAACAGCGAGATCCATTACTTCACCGGCAAGCTCGAAGACAACGACGCCCATTGGGTGAACAACGATCACGATCCCAATGAGACCACCGTCGAAGTGTGGAACCTGGTGTTCATGCAATTCGACCGCGACGAGAGCGGCAAGCTCACACCGCTGCCCAAGCCCGGCGTGGATACCGGCATGGGCTTCGAGCGCCTGGTGCGCTTGCTGCAGGGCGGCGAGAGCAACTACGACAGCGACCTGTTCCTGCCGCTGATGGATCGCGTGCAGATGCTGGCGCGCCAAACCGACGCGCAACGCCGCGAGCACATCGTCGCCTATCGCGTCATCGCCGACCACGCCCGCGCGGCGGCGTTCCTGATCGGCGATGGCGTGCTGCCAGGCAACGAAGGCCGCAACTACGTGTTGCGCATGGTCATGCGCCGCGCCATGCGCTTCGGGCGGCAGCTCGGCCTGCACGAGCCGTTCTTGTATCAAGTTGCCGAAGCGGTGATCGAGAAGATGGGCGGTTACTACACCGAGCTGGTCAACCGCCGCGACCACATCCTGCGCACCATCCAGACCGAAGAAGAGCGCTTCGCGCGCACGCTTGACCAAGGGCTGGAGCGGCTGGAGCAAGAAATCTCCACGCTCCAATCGCCGGTCATGCTCGGTGACGTCGCCTTCCGCCTTTACGACACCTACGGCCTGCCGTTCGAGATCACGCGCGACGTGGCCAGGGAGCACGGCCTGGCCGTGGACGAAGCCGGCTTCCAGGCAGCGCGCGCGCGGGCGAAGGAGATCGCCCGCGCTGCTGGCCAGGAGAAGTTCGCCGGCGACTACGACGCCGCGCGCGCATATCGCGAGGCGTTCGAGACGCTGCGCGCCGACGGCAAGTTGACCGAGGGCGGCGTGACCTATGACCCGTACGGCGAGCTGGCCCGCGATACCGAAGTGCTCGCCATCCTGCGCGATGGCGAGATGACCGATCGCGCCGTGAAGGGCGAGACGGTGGAGATCGTGCTGCGCGCCACGCCGTTCTACGTCGAGAGCGGCGGCCAAGTGAGCGACACCGGCCTGATCTGCGCGCGCACCGACCCGGAGACGGAGGAAGAGCCGGCTTGGTGTGTTGCGGTTAAAGACGTGCGCCGGCCGTCGCCGGAGCTGATCGTGCACGTGTGCCAGGTGGAGTGGGGCGAGCCGGCCGTCGGCGACCTGTGCACCGCGCAGGTGGACGAAGCGCGCCGTTGGGCCATCATGCGCAACCACACCGCCACGCACCTGCTGCAGACCAGCCTGCGCACGGTGCTCGGCCACCACGTCAGCCAGCAAGGCTCGCTCGTCGCGCCGGATCGCCTGCGCTTCGACTTCTCGCACGACGCGCCGCTGACCAAGGAAGAACTCGACCAGGTGACCGACATGCTCAACGACGCCATCCTGGACAACCTGCCGGTGAGAGCTACTTACATGCCCTACCAGCAGGCCATCGAAGCCGGCGCGCTGGCTTTCTTCAGCGAGAAATACGGCGACGTGGTGCGTGTGGTGAGCATCGGCGGCGACGGCGAACAGCCCTTCAGCATGGAGCTATGCGGCGGCACGCACGTGCAAATGACCGGCGACATCGGCAGTGCCGTGATCGTGAGCGAGAGCGCGGTGAGCGCCGGCGTGCGCCGCATTGAAGCGCTCACCGGCCGCGGCGTGCTTGAGTACACCCGGCGGCAAGCGCGCCAGTTGAGCGAAGCGGCGCGCGCGCTCGGCACCACGCCCGACCACGTGGCCGAGCAAGCCGGCAAGCTCGTCGCCCAGCTTCACGAATCGCAGAAGCGGCTGGAGCAGGCGCAGCGCGAGCTGGCGCGGTTGCGCTTCGCCGAACAGATGGCGCAGGCCGAGGTGCGCAACGGGGCGCGCGTGCTTGTCGCCCAGGTGCAGGCCGACACGCCTGAGCTGATGCGCGAGATGAGCGACTGGTATCGTGAGAAGTACCACAGCGGCGTGGTCGTGCTCGGCGCGATCATCGGCGAGAAGCCGTCGCTGCTCGTCTCGGTCACGCAGGATCTGACAAAGAAGGGCGTGGACGCCGGCAAGCTCATCCGCGAGATCGCCCCGATCGTCGGCGGCGGGGGCGGCGGCCGGCCCACGCTGGCGCAGGCCGGCGGCAAAGATCCAAGCAAGCTGGGCGAGGCGCTGGACAAGGCGCGCCGGCTGCTGGCCGAGTTGCCCCTCACCTAGCTGGCGATTGCCTGCGCCGCGCGAAGCCTTGCCAAGATGATCGGACGCATCGTCACGCTCGATCCCGCCGACGACGCCCCCGGCGCGTGCGATCGCCTCGAATGGGCCGACGCAGATCGCGTCGTCCTGGTCATGCCCGAAGGCATGCGCTGGCGCGAGCTGGACTTCGTGCACGTGCGCCGCGCCGCGCGGGATTACGGCGTCGAAGTCGCGATCGTCAACCGCGACCTCAAGCAGCGCATGGCTGCGCGCGAGGCCGGCTTGGTCGCCTTCGCCAACGTCAACGACGCGATCAACCGGCCGTGGCTACCCAGCCCGGAAATCGAGCCGATCCGCCGGTTGACGCCGCCGCGCCGGTTCGTGCCGAACTCGCTGCGGCGCTTCTTCCCGCGACGCAACTGGTTCCTGCTGGCCGGCCGCGCCTTGGTATCGCTCATCGCGCTTGCCATCATGGCATCGGCCGTCCTCGCCCTGTTGCCCCGCGCCAAAATCACGCTTACGGCATCCAGCCAGCCCATCCGCACCATCGTGCCGGTCACGCTGGACACGCGCGCCGACCGCGTCAACCTGGAGGCGCGCACCATTCCGGCGACGCGCATTGACGTGATCGTCGAGGGCCGGATGAGCACGAACGCCACCGGCAAGAAGAGCATCCCGCGCTCGAAGGCGCGCGGTCGGGTGACGTTCACCAACGTGCTTGCCACGCCCTTCGTCGTGCCGCGCAACACGGTGGTGCGCACCACGGCGACGAGCACGCCGGCGCGCTTCGTCACGCTGGCCGACGTGGAAGTGCCGCCCGGCGGCCGGGCCGATGTCGCCATCGAGGCGATCGAGGAGGGACCGAACGGCAACGTCGCCGCCGGCCAGATCAACCGGGTGGAGGGCGTGCCGGCGCTGGCGGTGACCGTATTTAACGCTGCGCCGACGGGTGGTGGTGGCAACGTCATCCTGCCCGCGGTAGCCGAGGAGGACTACCGGCGGCTGCGCATCGCGCTGCGCGACAAGCTGCTCCAGGAGGCCGCCGAGAAGATGCAGCAGCAGCGCGAGGTCATCAACGACGGCCTCATCGTCCTGCCGGAGACGCTGTTCATCGCCGAGCGGCAGGACGAGACGTTCGACCGATTTGTGACGGAGCAAGCCGACAGCGTCACCCTGAACATGCGCCTGCAGGTCGCCGGCCTGGCCGTGTCGCCGCGCGACCTGGAGACGGTGGCGCGCGAGGCGCTCAAGCTGAAAGTGCCGGAGGGCTTCGAGTTGCTCTCCGCCGAAGCGCTGCGCGGCGAGGCCGCCGAGGAAGGCACGGGCAACGAGACGCTGTTGTTCGTGGAGGCGCGTGGGCTGGCCGGCGCGGCAATTGACAAGAACGCCGTCCGGCGGCTGGTGCGCGGCAAGACGCCGGCGGATGCGCAGGCGGCGTTGTTGCAGAACTTCGCGCTCAAGCGCAACCCGCGCATCGAGGCCGGCCCGGACTGGCTGATGCAGTACGTCAACCGCCTGCCGCTCGTCACGCTGCGCATTGAGACGCAGGTAGAGCGTGAGTAGGCACAATCCCGACTCTCTGCTACCTACTGGGAAGTCGGGAGTGGGGAGTCGGCAATCATCAATCATCAATCATCAATCATTAGTCATCAAGCGATGGCGCGCACCCTGGCACTGGACGTAGGCGACCGCCGCATCGGCGTGGCGGTGAGCGACGTAACGAAGTTGATCGCCCGGCCGCTGTGCGTGATAGACCGCAAGCACGAGGACGCAATCGCGCGCGTCGTCGCGTTGATCGTCGAGCACGGCGCCGACGAGGTGGTGGTCGGCCTGCCGTTGCACGCCAACGGCAGCGCCGGTGAGCAGGCCCGGCAGGTGCAAGCCTTCGTCGAAGCCTTGCGCGTGCATCTCGAAGTGCCCATCCGATGGGTGGACGAGCGCTACACTACCCAGGACGCGAAGCACATCCTCGCCGAGGTGCGTCGGCGCAAACAACCCGATTACGACGACGCGATCGCCGCCGCCGTCATTTTGCAGCGGTATCTGGATGAGTGGGTAAGGGGTGAGGGGTGAGTGGTGAGGGACGAGAGGTGAGGGTTGGGGTCGAGTGTTAAGAGGCTATCATCAATCATCAATTACCACTTACCACTTACTAACAACGCGACATGAGCAGACCACGATTCTCGATCTTCAAGCTGGGGCTATTCGCCGTGACCTTGGCGGCGCTGGTCTTCGCCGGCGCGACCTGGGCGCAGCGCGTCCGCGGCGCCGGCATCCCTGACGCCCAGCGCATGACCGGCCTGGATCGCTGGCTGATCGGCACCTACCTCGACCTGCTGCGCAGCAACGACTTGACCCGCCCGGCCAGCAACGACCCAACGCCGCAAACATTCGTGGTCGAGCCCGGCGAGTCTGTGGCCGAGATCGGGCGCAAGCTGCAAGCGCAGGGCTTGATTGACGATCCCGACCTATTTCGGCTCTATGTGCGGCTGAAAGGGCTGGATGCCACCATCAACGCCGGTGTGTTCACGCTGCGGCCGAACATGAACATCGAGCAGATCGCGTTGGCCTTACAACGCAGCTCAGCCCGCGAAGTGCAGGTGACCATCCCCGAAGGCAAGCGCCGCGAGGAGATCGCGCAACTGCTGGAGCAACAGCTCGGCGTGAGCGCCGACGAGTTCATCCGGCTGACCAGCCGCGCCCGCGCTTACAACTATCCCTTCCTGCGCGGGTTGCCGGCCGACGCCACGCTTGAAGGCTATCTCTTCCCGGACACCTACCGCTTGCCGGAGAACCCCACCGCACAGGACGTGATCCTGCGCATGCTGGACAACTTCGGCGTCAAGGCCGCGCCGCTGTTGGAGCAGGCGCGCGCCGAAGGGCGCAACCCGCACGAGCTGCTCACCCTAGCGTCCATCGTCGAACGCGAGGCGGTCATCCCGGCCGAACGGCCGACCATCGCCAGCGTGTTCTTCAACCGCCTGCGCGTGGGGCAACCGTTGCAGGCCGACCCGACCACGCAATACGCGTTAGGCTATCAACCCGACCAGGGCACGTGGTGGAAGAAGGGGCTGACGCTGGACGACTTGAAGTTCGTGGATCCGGCTGGCTACAACACCTACACCAACCCCGGCCTGCCGCCCGGGCCAATCGCCAACCCCGGCTTGTCGTCCATCCAAGCGGTGCTGCAGCCGGCGCAGACCAACTTTTACTACTTCGTCGCGTCGTGCAACGGCGACGGCTCGCACCAGTTCTCGGTCACCTTCCAGGAGCACCAAACCAAGCTGTGCCCGCAGCAGCCGTAGTCGCAAGCGCATTCGCGTATAGGGGCAAACGTCGCAAGGTGGGGCGCGGGCGCCGTCGCGCCCGCGGTGGCCATAGCGCGCCACGTTAGCCTTGACTGGCGGAAGCATCCGCAGCCGCCCGGCGTCCGGCATGCGGGCTACTCGCCGATGATCTTAACCAGCACGCGCTTGCGGCGCATGCCGTCGAACTCGCCGTAAAAGATCTGCTCCCACGGGCCGAAGTCTAGCCGGCCGTCAGTCACGGCCACCACCACTTCGCGGCCCATGATCTGGCGCTTGAGGTGTGCATCGGCGTTGTCCTCGCCGGTCAAGTTGTGCCGGTAGCGCGACGGGCCGGGGACTTCCGGCGCCAGCTCCTCCAGCCAACGCTCGAAGTCGTGGTGCAGGCCGCTCTCGTCGTCGTTGATGAACACCGAGGCGGTGATGTGCATGCTGTTCACCAGGCACAATCCATCGCGGATGCCGCTCTCGCGCAGCGCCTGTTCCACCTGCGGCGTGATGTTGATAAAAGCGCGTCGCTTGGGCACGTTCATCCAGATTTCTTTGCGATAGGATTTCATACGTCGTTGGATGATACGTCTGGCTCAGCGTACGTCGCCCTCCCCGCCGATGGCGCCGCGCGCCTGGCGTGAGGCGAGCTTGTCCAGGTTGTGCTGCGCCACGTCGTCCAGCGATAGGTCGAGTTCGGTGCACACTTGGGCCAGATACCACAGCACGTCGCCCAGCTCGGCCTTGAGCGCCTCGCGGTCGGCCTCGCCGATGGCGCCGGCTTTATCGCGGAAGATCTTCTTGATCTTGCCGGCCACTTCGCCGGCCTCGTTGGTTAGGCCGAGTGCCGGGTAGATCACCGGGTGGCCGATGGGCGGATATTGCGCCGTGCGGCGCGAGAGGCGCTGATAGTCGGAGAAGTCCATGTGCGCGGATTGTAACGAGCGCCTAACGTGCTCCGGGCGCGCTAGGCGCCGGACGAATCGCGTTTCTGCCCGCCGGCGCCGCGCTCGAAGCGTGCGATGCGCGCCTGGATGTCGGAGACAATGCTGCGCACCTCTCGCAGATCCGACTCGCTCAAGTGCTTCGACAGCGCGCTGAATAGCGGCGGCATCTCGGGCCGGTAGGCCTGCATCAGCGCAGCGATGTCGGCCTCATACAGGTTGACGCGCGTGAAGTCGCCCTGCCGGTATAGCAACGGCAGCGCATAGAGCTTGAGCAGCAGCAAGCCTTCAACCGTCGTGCACGGCACGTCGCTCGATAAAGCGCCTGACCGTCGTGTGCCTCTGGCGCACGCGGTCGAACAGCTTATCGCGCGTGAACCGGAAGTCAATCGGCAGGCTGCCGAACGTCCCGTGTGCGAAGTACTCGCCGCGCTCGCCAATGCGTACTCGGGCAGTTTAGCCAGGTCGCTCACGGCGACGATCAGGTCGAGGTCCTCGGTGCTGCGCCCTTCCACATACTGCAGCAGTGCGATCCCACCCACGAGCACGTAATCCAACTTTGCGCGTCTCGAGCAGCGCGAAGAATTCGGCTACGGTGGTGGCCAGATCGTTTGCGTCCATCGTATGGGTCGGGCGGAACTTGAAGATCGTTGCATTGCGCACGATTCGTCCAATCGCGCGCGTGCTGGTGACCTCTGTCGGATGCGTCATGTGCACCGATTGTATGTCGGAGCGATAATTCCAGCGCCATCGCGTGCATTTTCTGACAGGGGCATTCCGATTTGCGCAGCGGACGAATCCGCGCGCAACACATGGCAAAGCCGGCGCACGGCCGGCTTCGCCGCAAATTGCCCGCGACTTCAGTCGCCGGGCATTTTGCGGAAAATACACCCGTGCCATTGAGCGCCTAACGCGCTTAAAGCGCGTTAGGCGCCGCAAGGAGGCGGAGGGAGCGATATGCCGTTCGACCTGGAGACGTGGAAGCGCGAGGCGGCGGCGAAGCTGGCCCAGTTCAGGCGCACGGCCGCGCAGGCGTCGTCGCACATGACCTACACGACGCTCGCCACGATGACGCTGTGGCCGGTCGTGGAGGCGATCGGCCGCGGCGACGTATCCGGCGCGATTGGGGCGCTGATGGGCGCGGCAGCCGGCGCGGGCATCATCACCCAGAAGGCGCTCGAGTGGAAAGGCAAGACCGACGCCGAGATCGCGCGCGAGGCGGCGCAGTGGATCGAACAGGATGCCGTGAATGACTCCGCCCTTCGCCGTGACCTGGACAAGATCATGACCGAGCTGCGCGCCGTGGCCCATGCTCAGGCGGGCATGAGTGACGCCGACCGCGCCTAGCTGGTCGAGACCCTGCGCCAAGAGACGGCGCGCATCGGCAGCAAGCTCGTGATCGAGACGCAGGGCGGCGCGGCGCTGATGAACAGCACCGTCACCGTTGGCCGCGATTTCGTCGGGCGCGACAAGACCACGATCATCAACAACTACTGGAGCGCGGGCGGCGCCGAGCGCGACGCCGAATCGCTGCAGGCGCAAATTGACCGCTACCTGAACTGGGTGGTGAACACCTACGGCAAGATCGCGCTGCGCGGCGTGCAGCGCGCCGGCAGCTCGGTCATCGTGCTCGACCTCGACACGGCCTACGTCCCGCTCGAGGCGACGATCACGCGACCTGCCGAAGAAAGAAGAAGCCTTGCCACTCACGAAGCGAATCCTGCGCGTCCCGTCGAAGAACGCAAAGGCTTCATCGCCCATGTGATTGACGTGTTGAGACGGATCGGGTGGCAAAGCCCGGATTGGGACAAGGAAGGGTGCCAAACGACGCCAAGGTGTTTACCGGCGCTGCCGAGACGCTCATCGAAGAGAATCGGGCACATGCGACCCCGAGGTGCGCCGCCGGTTGCAATCGCGCTTGCACGCGCTCGTGCGATATGACTTCAAGACCACGACCACGCGCGCCGCGTCGCGCGTCGCGGTCGCCGAGGCGCTCGCCTGTCTGGGCGACCCGCGCTTCGACCCCAACTACTGGCACCTGCCCGCCGAGCCGGACTTCGGCTTCGTGCGCGTCCCCGCCGGCCCGTTCCTGATGGGCACGCGGAAGGAAGATATCGGACGCATGAAGCGTGTCTTAGGCTATGAACCTAGAGAGGACAAAATTAACCCGCGCCCTGAGACCTATGTGGACGAGTTCTGCATCGCCCGTTACCCGGTCACGGTCGCCCAGTTCCGCGCCTTCGTTGCGGATCGCCGCGTTGCTGATCCGGATTTCCGGCTGGCCAACGAGAATGCCCTGAATGGCCTGCCCACGCATCCTGTAAGTTGGGTCACCTGGCACCAGGCGATGGCGTATTGCAAATGGCTGGAAGAGAAGCTGAGAGAACTGAGAACCAAGAACCAAGATTCAGCTGTCGAACCGCCTTTTCTCAATTCTCAATTCTCAATTTTCAATTTCCTTGCCGAGCGAGGCCGAGTGGGAGAAAGCCGCGCGCGGCGGCCTACTTCTCCCCTCTCCCACTGGGAGAGGGGCCGGGGGTGAGGGCGCAAACCCCAACCCCGCCCGCATTTTCACCTGGGAAGACGACCAACCCGACCCAGAGAAGGCCAACTGTGCGGATACCGGCATCGGCACGGTCAGCCCGGTCGGTTGCTTCCCGCATGGAGCCAGCCCTTATGGCTGCCAGGACATGATTGGCAATATTCAAGAGTGGACGCACAGTCTTTATCGCCGTTATCCTTATAGACGCGATGATGGACGCGAAGAGAGTGAAGCCCGTGTTCTGCGCGGTGGTGCTTTCAACAATGCCCGATCTGCACGTGTTGCCTTTCGCCATTGGTTACGACCACTTAGCAGACGCGATTACATCGGATTCCGAGTTGCAGTGCGTTCCTATCTTCTCCGCCCTTCGACATTGGACTCTGGACTCCGGGAATAGCGACGAAAAGACCCTAAGAGAGCGTACTAAAATCACGCTGTCACGCCGAGCACCAGCAAAACATCTCGCTTTCCGACCCGCTTTTCTAGCCTATAGAACGAGATGAGAGACTTAGAGGCTCAAAATACCAGTCAAAAAGCCGTCTTTGAAAGTCGTTTCTGACTCTTAGTACACCTCTAAGGGCGCTCTGCGTGGCTGCCTCTACACATCAAGCTAAGCATAGCCATGGCGACGCCAGCCGTCAGTAAACCCAGCGAGAGCGTCAAGGACGCCGGACTGTAAGCACGTCATGCCCGCGCAAGCGGGCATCCAGCGCCTGCGCATGGCTGGATTCCCGCTTTCGCGAATCCTGCTCTCCACGCCTTTTGGTGGGCGGGCATGAACGCCTGCGCGCAAGAGCGCCCGGCGCTAATACCGATTGCTCAATCAAAGCGTGTTTAGTTCTGGAACCGCAGATCCGTCGTGCCCGCGCACTCCCCGCCTTCGCGGGGACAAGCTTCGCGGGAATGACATGCGTACGTCGTTGAAGGCGAATTAGCCCACATTGGCCACGCAATTGGTATAAACCACCGGGCTAAGGGGACGGGCGAAGCGTGCACAGGCCGCGGGCGTGAAGCCTGGGCTACCGCACGGATTGCGCATTGCCCGCCTCCTTCAGCGCGGATCATTCTTGGTCGCGCTGCCTGATTCGTCCGTTAGCGTGATGCGTGTGGGCGACCACCTCAGGCCGCCCATATTCATGTCCCTGTCGGCGAATGCATCTGGGCCGCTGGAGGTGACGACGCAAAGACCCTCAAGTTCTCGAAGAACCCGAGGGTCTTCGCGAGCGGTCTGACCGGTAGGGGATCGAGGGGCGACTATGCGAGGGGCGGCTCCTCGGCCTCGCGCAGCGCATCGCGCAGTTGCTTCTCCAGCGCTTCCGGCAGGGTGGTGTGTAACACGCGTCCCTGGAAGGGCTTCAGCTCGGCCAGCACCTGCTCCGGGTCGCGCTTTCGACCAGCAGGAAGACGGCCGACGCGTCGGGCTTCAGCCGCTGTGCCACGTCGTTGATGAAGCCGTTGTCAATGCCCTTGTCGCGCAGGCCGCCGAGCAGCCCGCCGACCAGCAGGCCACCGACCGGCCCGCCCAGCACCGTGCCGACCAGCAGGCCGATGCCGCCACCGGCGAGCACGGCCCGCCCGCGCTTGTCGGTCGTCTGTTTGACTTCTGCCTCCGGCGCAGCCATACCGCCCGGGGGCAGGGCGACGCCATGGCCGCCGGCGTCGCCGGACGAAGTCGGGGCGACGACGATGCGCTCGCTCGCCGGCGGGCGCGAGGCGAGTGCGGCGTCTTTCAACTTCAGCGCGCCGCGCGCCTCCAGGTCGCGCAGTGTGGACAGCGCTGCTTCGGCAGTGTGCTCGCCCTCGAACAAGATCGCTACCAGGTAATTTGCCATCGAGACTCCCATGGATTGAGAAACCCGGCTTCTGGAAGAAACCGGGTTTCTCGCGTTACTGCGCGCGCGCAGCGGCTTGGGTCAGGGCGCGCTTGGCCAGCACTTTGGCCAGATGCACGCGGTAGTCGCCGCTGGCGAAGCTGTCGCCGATCGGGTTGCTGATGCCGTTGGCAGCCAGCGCAGCCGCGGCGGCGATGTTCTCCGCCGTCGGCGCCTTGCCGGTCAGCGCGGCTTCAGCGGCCGAGGCGCGCACCGGGTTCGGCGTGGCCCCGCCGATCACCAGGCTGACTTTGCTGCACACGCCGTTGGCGACCGTGACGACGGCCGACGCGCCGACCACGATGTAGCCGGAGGCGGGGTGCTGCAAATCGGCGTAGGCGCCGCCGGTGCCTTTGCCGTAACCGTTCACCGTCACTTCGGTCACGATCTCGTTGGGGGCCAGGGCGGTGGTGAATAGGTCGGTCCAGAAGCCGGCGAAGTCAATCGTGCGCGAGCCGTTGGGGCCGACGGCCGTAACGCTGCCGCCCAGAGCGAGCAGGTTGGGCGGGTAGTCGGCGGCCGGGTCGGCGTGGACGATGGCGCCGCCGATGGTGCCGCGGTTGCGCACCATCTGGTCGCCGATCTTGTCGGCAGCCTCGGCCAGCAGCGGGCAGTGCGCCTTCACGTCGGCAGAGGCGGCGATGGCAGCGTGGGTGGTCATCGCGCCGATGCGCAGCTTGCCGCCCTCGACGCGGATGCCGCTCAGCTCCGGGATGCGGCCGATATCAATCAGCGCGCTGGGCTGCGCCAGGCGGTACTTCATGGCCGGGATGAGCGAGTGACCGCCGGCCAGGATTTTGGCGTTCTCCTTCGTGCTCAGCAGTTGCACGGCCTCGGCGACCGTCGCCGGCCGGTAGTAGTCGAAGTTCGCTGCAAACATACGTCTCTCCTGTGGAGAAATTGAAAATTGAAAATTGAGAATTGAAAAGAGGGCAGACTCACTCCTTGCGCGATTTGCGGACGATGGTTGTCAGGATCGCGATGATCTCTGAAATCTCCTTCGTCAACGGGGCGAGCAGTTCCGGCTTGACCTGATTCGTCTCGGCCAACAGCCGCAGCCAGAACTTCGTCTCGCGTGCCTCCTTCAGTGCGATGTTGCATTTCGAGATGAAGTCGGGGCGACTCTGCCCTGCATCTGCTTCTTCGAGGTTGGCACTGATGGATGTTCCGGAATCCAGCAATTGGTCGCCGAGCCTGCTCGCCGTTGCGCTACCCTTGTTGCACAGATGTTCGTGTAGTTTGACGATGCGGCAGGCAAACTCGAACGTTCGCTGCTGGATCGGAACCGGCGTCATCCTTTCTCAATTTTCAATTCTCAATTTCGTTGCATGGCGGCCCACACCCGCTGCGGCGTGAGCGGCATGTCAATGTGCTTCACTCCCAGGTGCGACAAGGCGTCCACGACGGCGTTGACGACGGCAGGCGTCGCGGCGATCGTGCCGGCTTCGCCCGCGCCCTTGATGCCGAGCGGGTTCACCGGCGTCGGCGTCACCGTGCGATCCTGGATGATCTTCGGCATCAGGCTGGCCTTGGGGATGGCGTACTCGGTCATCGTGCCGGTCAGCAACTGGCCGTTCTCGTCATAGATCGCGCCCTCGGTGAGCGCCTGGCCGACGCCCTGGACGATGCCGCCGTGAATCTGGCCGTCCACGATCATCGGGTTGATCACGTTGCCCACGTCGTCCACGGCGACATACTTGAGGATCTGCACCGCGCCGGTCTCGGGGTCAACCTCCACCATGCACACATGTGTGCCGAAGGGGAAGGTGCAGTTCGGCGGGTCGTAGTAGGCCGTGTCGTCCAGGAACGGCTCCATGCCCTTCGGCAGGCTGTAGCCGATGGCAGCGGCGGCGGCGATCTCCTGGATGGTCTTGGCCTTGTCCGGCGAGCCCTTGACGAACAGCTTGCCGTCCTCGTACACGATGTCCTCTTCGGCGGCCTCCAGCAGGTGCGCGGCCAGCTTGCGCGCCTTCTCCTTGATGCGCTGGAGCGAGTTGTAGACCGCGACGGTGCCGACGGCGGCGCTGCGGCTGCCGTAGGTGCCGTAGCCGAATGGTGTGCCGAGCGTGTCGCTGTGCTGCACGATCACGTCGTCCACGCTCACGCCCAGCTCTTCGGCGACGACCTGGGCGATGGTGGTCTCGTGGCCCTGGCCGTGGTTCTGCGAGCCGGTGGTGACGACGACCTTGCCGGTGAGGTGCACGCGCACGTTGGCGCTCTCCCACAGGCCGGCGCCCCAGCCCTGGTTCGGCAGGCCGATCCATGCCGACGGCGCGATGCCGCAGATCTCGATGTATGACGACAAGCCGACGCCGAGCAGCCGGCCCTGCTTGCGCGCCTCGGCCTGCTGCTTGCGGAACTCGTCGTAGCCGGCCAGCTCGAGCGCGCGGTTGAGCGCCGGTTCGTAGTTGCCGCTGTCGTACTTCAGGCCGGCCAGGATGTTGTCGGCGGGCGCGTAGGGGAATTCCTCCGGGCGGATGAAGTTGCGCCGGCGCACCTCGGCCGGGTCGAGGCCGGTCTCCCGCGCGACGAGGTCCATCGCTCGCTCGACGACATAGGTCGCCTCGGGGCGGCCTGCGCCGCGATAGGCGTCCACCATGCCGGTGTTGGTATACACGCCCCATACCTTGCAGTAGATGTGCGGAATGTGGTACGCACCGCTGAGCAGCCGGCCGTAGAGCGTGGTGGGGATGCCGGGCGCGACGGTGCTGAGCACGCCGCCCAGGTTAGCGTAGGTGTGCACACGCAGCGCGGTCACCGTGCCGTCCTTCTTGGCGGCGACTTCGAGTTCGGTGATGTGGTCGCGGCCGTGCGTGGTGGCGCGATAGTTCTCGCTGCGGGTCTCCTGCCACTTGACCGGCCGGCCGACCTTCTTGGCCAGCGCCGCCACCAGCGGATATTCCGGATACATGAAGATCTTCGCGCCGAAGCCGCCGCCCACCTGCGGCGAGATCACGCGCATCTTGGTCTCGGGGATGCCGAACACGAAGGCGGTCATCAGCAGCCGGTGCACGTGCGGCGCTTGCGACGTGATCCACACCGTGTATTCGTCGGTGTAGGGCAGGTACATGGCAGCGCAGCCGCGCGTCTCCATCGGCGTGGGGATCAGCCGCTGGTTGATGAGCGGCTGCTTGATCACGATTTCCGCCTCGGCGAAGGCTTTCTCAACTGCGGCAGCGTCACCGCACTCCCATTCCATCACGATGTTGTTCGGGGCGTTCTCGTGGATCTGCGGCGCGCCGGGCTCGGTGGCCTTCTTGGCGTCCACGACGACCGGCAGCGGCTCCCAGTCCACCTCGATCAACGCCAGCGCGTCCTCGGCGATGTAGCGGCTCTCGGCCACCACGCACGCGACGCCTGCACCGGTGAAGGTGACCTTCTCCGGCTCTAGCACGCGCGGGGTGTTGACGTTGTTCTTCACGCCGCCGGCTTGCCACGCGCACGGCAGCGGGTTGATGTCCATGAAGTCCTTGCCGGTGAATACGCCGATCACGCCGGGCAGCGCTGCGGCCTTCGATGTGTCTATGCTTTTGATGCGCGCGTGGGCGTAGGGGCTGCGCAGGATTGCCACGTAGGCCATGTTGGGCAACTGAATGTCATCTAGAAACTTGGCCTCGCCGGTGATCAATCGCGGGTCTTCCTTTCTCTTGATCGCTTGTCCAATTACCTTTGCCATCTCAACCTCCTAATTTGCAGACATCAGAAGTCAGAACCCAGACGTCAGACCTGAACCGGCCTGGATGCTGGTATCTAGACTCTGGTATCTCATCACTTCTTCATCATCTCCGCTGCTGCCTGCACCGCCGCAACGATATTCTGGTAGCCGGTGCAGCGGCACAGGTTGCCTTCCAGGCCACGGCGGATCTCCTCCTCGGTGGGGTTGGGGTTGCGACTGAGCAGGTCTGCGCTGGCCATGATCATGCCGGGCGTGCAGAAGCCACACTGCAGGCCGTGCTTCTCCCAGAACGCTTGCTGCAGCGGGTGCAGCTTGCCGTTGGCCAGCCCTTCGATCGTGGTGACGCGGCAGCCATCGGCTTGCACGGCCAGCACGGTGCAGCTCTTGACGGCCTGGCCGTCCAGGTGCACGGTGCAGGCGCCGCACTGGCTGCTGTCGCACCCGATATTCGTGCCGGTCAGGCCCAGCTCGTCGCGCAGGAAATGCACGAGCAGCAGGCGCGGCTCGACGGTGCGCGTGTGCGTCACACCGTTAACGGTAATCGTGACTTCTCGCTTCATACAACCTCCCTTAAACGAAAGTAGACTGAAATCAGGGAAACCCAGGCGCAGAGCATCAGCCAGGGTTTCGTGCAACCTGCAATAGAGGCGGATGGCGATATGCGTCGAGCGCAGCGAGCGCGCTGCGCACATTCGGATAAATACAGCCGCCGTGCATCATCGCGATTCCAACCGAGAATGTATGCCAGGCGCGGACAGTTGTCAAATCCGCTAGCGGCCGGCGACCGCATCGCTTGCAGGATTCGCGTGCTGAATGACGCGCGGCGCGCGTGCTGCTATATTCGCCGAGTGCTTCCGCTCATCCTGGATCCACAGAACGCGACGCAGGCGCTGGGTATCCTGCTGATGGCCATCGGCATCGTCGGCGTGTTCATCCCGGTGCTCCCCGGCCCGCTGATGATCTGGCTCGGGGCGCTGGTGTGGGCCTCCGGCGACGGCTTCCAGCGCGTGGGCTGGCCGGTGCTGATCGTGATGGGACTGATCTTGATCGCTGCCTGGGGCAGCAATCTGGCGATGACGGCCTACTTCACGCGGCGCAGCAGCGCATCGTGGAAGACGGTCGCCGGCGCGATCATCGGCGGTGTAGCCGGCGGCGCGCTGCTGACGTTCGGTGTGCCGGTCGTCGGCTCGGTCATCGGCGCGGTGGCCGGCGGTGTGCTCGGCGTGTTGGTGGTCGAGCTGCTGCGCCAGCGCCGGTTGCGCCCGGCCCTGCGTTCCGGTAGCCAGTATTTGATCGGCTGCGTCTTCGGCCAAATGGTCGAACTCCTGTTTGCCTTGCTGATGCTGCTGCTGTTCGTTTGGCAGGCCACCCGGTAGAGGTGGCTTCTCCAGAACTCCCGCAACAGCCGGCCCGCGCCCCACACTTTGTCCTCGATGCCGTTTTGTAGCCACCCTTCAGCCACCGGCGCGTTCGCTCACCCGCTGGTTGAAAGCGCGGTTGCCTTCCACATATGGCGACGTGGTGAGCAAGCGGGAAGTGCTGGACTATCTGGCCGGCCCAGCGTAAAACGCAAGACGTATCACGCAGGACGTGACACGTGCCACTTACCCCTTGCCACTACAATTCGTCTCGCAGTGACGCAGCCTATTGTCGCCCTCGAATCCACGCTGATCACACACGGCTTTGCCTATCCGCGCAACTTGCAGGTCGCGCGGGAGATCGAGCAGGCAGTGCGCGACGCCGGGGCGCAGCCGGCGACGATCGCCGTTATCAAAGGCGAAGTGCGCATCGGCCTGCGTGACGACGAGATCGCGCATTTAGCCCGATCGCGCGATGCGCGCAAATGCAGCGTGCGCGACCTGGGCATCGCCGTGGGCATGGGGTTGGATGGCTCGACTACCGTCGCGGCGACGATGTTTTTGGCGGCCAAGCACGGCATCGGCGTGTTCGCGACCGGTGGCATCGGTGGCGTGCACCGTGGCCACCCTTTCGACGTGAGCGCCGACCTAACCGAGCTGGGCCGCACGCCGGTGACCGTGGTGTGTGCCGGCGCGAAAGCGCTGCTCGATCTGCCGCTCACCTTCGAGCACCTGGAGACGTTGGGCGTGCCGGTGATCGGCTATCAGACCGATGAGATTCCGGCTTTCTACTCGCGCCGCAGCGGGCTGCGCGCCGACATCTGCGCCGAGACGCCTCGGGACGTAGTGCGCATCATCCGGGCCCGCCGCGCGCTCGGCCTGCCGGGCGGCGAGCTGGTGTGCGTGCCCGTGCCGCGCGAGGCCGAGTTGCCGTCGGACGTTGCCGAGGCGGCCATTGCGGAGGCACAGCGCCGCGCCGACGAAGCCGGCATCCACGGTCCGGCGGCTACGCCGTTCATGCTCGATCAGATCGCCAAGCTGACCGATGGCGCCAGCGTGCGCGCCAATGTCGCGCTGCTGATCAACAACGCACGCGTTGCGGCGCACATCGCCAGAGCGATGATCGAGGATTGACGGTGCATTCGCCGCAGGGGCAGATGTGCAAGCGCCACAGGCGCGGTGTTTTGCCTTCATACACCTGAATCGTTTGCTCGCTCCCTCGCGACCATATGCGAATGCGCCCAATACGCGCCGTTGCTCATCCTATAATCCTTTCGTCATGAACATCTCCCTAGACGGCAAAGTCGTTGCCATTGCCGGCGCAACCGGCGGCCTTGGCCCAACGGTTGCCCAGGTCTTCGCACGCGCCGGCGCAGCGCTGTCGCTCGTGGATCGCGATGCCGCTAAACTCGACGCGCTTGTCGCGTCGCTCGGTGCGCCGCCGGAAAGGCATCACCGGGCAACGGTAGACCTGCTCGACCCGGAGCAGACGCGCGCGTGGGCAGGACAGATCCAACAGCGCTATGGACGCGTGGACGTCGTGCTCCACCTCGTCGGCGGCTACCGCGGCGGGCAGAAGATCGCTGAATTTCCCGGTGAAGACTGGGCGCTGTTGAAGCAGCTCTTGATCGAGACCACATGGAACGTGATGCGCGCCTTCGTCGAGCCGCTCAAGGCCAGCCGCGGCCGCTTCATCCTGGTGTCCTCACCGCAGAGCCAAAAGCCCGCGCATGTGAACGCCGCCTACGCTGCTTGCAAAGCGGCCAGCGAGACGCTCACCCTGGCCCTGGCCGACGAGTTCAAGGGCAGCGGCGCAACCGCCAACATCATCCTCGTCAATGCTATCCTCACGCCGCAAATGCGCGCCGAAAAGCCCGACGCCGACTACTCGAAATTCACCAGCGCCGAGGATATTGCCGGCGCGATGTTGTATCTGTGCTCCGACGCTGCAGCCAACATGAACGGCCAGCGGCTGTCGCTCTTCGGCGCGCGATGAGGTTCTTCGATCGGGTGAAGCTGCTCATTCGCTCGACCGTAGGCGGTGTCTTCCGCGGAGATCCGTTGCGCGCTTCATCCAGCCGGCGCCGCGACCGGCTGCTGGACGAAGCGCGAGCACAACTGAAGATCTTGCAACAGGATCTGGCCGGGGCAGAACAGCGCGGGGACGAAGCGCTGGCCGGCCGGCTGAGGCAGGAGATCGCCGAGCTGCAACGCCTGCTGGATGAAGTCGAGGCCCGCCGGCAGGCCACGCGGCCCGAGCCGCGCTCGTCCGGAGCGCCTGAGCCGGCTTCGGCGCAGGACGTCGCCGAGGCTAAGGAAGGCGAGACCACGCCGGACGCGCAACGCGCGCCCGATGCAAAGCTCGACGAAACGCGGATCGCCGATCAGATCCGCAAGCTGCGCGAGAGTCGGTGAGCGCTTAGTCTATCCGGTAGCCCACCCCGCGCACGGTCTGCAAATGTTCAGGGCGAGACGGATCCTTCTCGATCTTCTCGCGCAGCCAGCGCACGTGCACGTCCACCGTGCGCACGTCGCCGTCGAAGTCATAGCCCCACACTTGCGTGATGAGGAACTCGCGCGAAAGCACGGCGCCTTTGTTGCGCATGAGCGTGGCGAGCAGCTCGAATTCCTTGTGGCTGAGCTTGATTTCTTTGTCGCCCAGGAACACCCGCCGAGAGACCAGGTCGAGCTGCACGTCGCCGGCCCGCAACAAACTCTCCATGCGCTTGGGCGTGCGCCGCAAGGCGGCCCGGATGCGCGCGGTCAACTCGGGCAAGCTAAAGGGCTTCACGACGTAGTCGTCGGCGCCGTTGTCTAGCCCGATGACGCGATCTATTTCGCCGGCGCGCGCGGTCAGCAGGATGATGGCCATGTCCGACTCGCGGCGCAGGATGCGACACAGCGATAGGCCGTCCAAGCCGGGCAGCATCACGTCCAACACACAGATGTCGGGCTGCTCGCGTCGCGCGATCTCCAGCCCTTCATCGCCGCTTGTAGCCGTGATGACCGTGTAGCCTTCGCTTTCTAGATGCTTGGCGAGCAGATCGAGCAGAATCGTTTCGTCTTCGACAATCAGAACCTTGGGCATATCACGTCACTGTTTACATTCACCGAGCGCCAGCCGGCCACCCGCTCGGCTGCGCGCAACGACGACACACCATCGGGTTCAACCTGGCTTGTAATCCCCCAATTCTGCAGTTACGGCGAAGATCACGCGTTCGCACAAGTTGGTCGCTCTGTCGGCGATGCGCTCGAGATTGTGCGCGACCCACAACAGATACGTTGATTTAGTGATCGTCTTCGGATCCTGCATCATGAACGTCAACAACTCGCGCAAGACCTGCACGTATAGCTCGTCCACTTCCTGATCGCGCGCCGCCACGACCTTTGCGGCCTCCGCATCCATCTGCACAAATGCATCCAGCGCGTCCCGGACCATGTCGCAGGCGATTTCCTGCATGCGCGGGATGTCAATCAGTGGCTTGATCAGCGGCTCATCTCCAATCCGAATTGCGATGGTGGCGATGCCGCTGGCATGATCGGCGATGCGCTCTAGCTCGCCGGCCATGTGAATGGCGGCGATGATGTAGCGCAAGTCCTTCGCCGCCGGCTGCTGTGTTGCAATCGCGCGCACGCACTCCGACTCGACTCTGTAGCGCAGCTCGTTGATGCGCTGGTCGGATTCGACGACCTGGTGCGCGAGCGAAAGGTTGCGGTCTTTGAGCGCACGAACGGCATTGGCGATCTGTTCTCCGATGAAGCTCCCCATGCGGAGAATATCGTTGCGAATCTCATCTATGCTGTGATCCAGCACGGAGCGAACCCGTGGAGAGCTGGCCATGTTAAGTAACCTCTATAAATGCATTGTATTAAGTAAAGTTTAATTTATTGAGAAGAAAAGGTGAAGCAACAGGTAAAGGGGCGCTTAAAGCAGCGTTTACTCGAACTTCACATACTCACAGTAACCTCCTAATTGAACTCACAGCGAAATCATGCCGAGGACAGCGTGCGCCGCTGCAAGCGCTGAAGCTCGGGTCTTGCCGGGCCACTCCAAGATTGCCATGAACAAGCAATTACTCGATGAAACGATCGCCTACCTCAGAAAAGAGTTGACGAGCATTCATCATGACCTCACTTGGGCAGATGGGGTGCAAGCTGAGTCCTTCCGCGTGCGTCAAATTCGCCTTCTGGCGGAGTTGGATCGTCTGGAGGCGCTGCGCCGGACTGTAGCGACGCCGATGGCTGTGCTCACCCCTACATCCACTGCCCAACCGTCCGGCGGCGTTGCCATTGAGCGATAAAAAGACGAAGGGCGAACTTCGATCTGCCAGGAAGTTCGCCCTTGTTTGCCCCTACGCAGATTCGAACTGCGATCTACGGCTCCGGAGGCCGGCGCTCTATCCATTGAGCTATAGGGGCGAGTCCCCATCCCCGATTGTAGCAGCGGTCGGGTGCGTGTTCAATAGGGTGCATTCGCCAATTCGCCATGCGTGTTCAATAGCCTTCGCCAGCGAGGGCTGTAGGGCGCGCTCTGAATGGCCTGCATGGGCTACCGCAGCGCGCCGTTGGCAGCGCACACGGGCACGGAAGGAGTCCGGGCACGGAACGGAGTCCGTGCCCTACCGTGCGATGGTTTGCTCTTATCCGCGAATGCACCCCTTCAATAGCGCTGGCTATAATCTGCGGCGCTTTTTCAACAACGCACCATGTCACTGGCAGTCCTCAAATTCGGCGGCACGTCCGTCGGCGACGGTGCCGCCATACGCCAAACCGCACAAATCGTCCGCGATGCGACCATGCGCTGGGATCACGTCGTGGTCGTGACATCTGCAATGGGCAAATCGGCGGATCCGCGCGACACAATCAAAGTGACCGATGTGCTGCTGAATGCAGCGCGGTCGGCCGCTGCCGGCGACGGCGAGAGTTACCCGCGCGCCCGTCGCATGCTCGCCGATAAACACCACGCCGCGATCGAAGCAACCATCAGCAACGCCGACGAGCGCCAGCGCATCGGCGAAGAGATTGACCATCTGCTCAGCGGCTTCGAGATGTTATGCGCCAGCGTGCGCGTGTTGGGCGAAGTCACCCCGCGCGCGCTCGACGCCATCGCCGGCCTCGGCGAGCGCATGGCTGCCCGCATTCTGGCCGGCGCGATCCGCAGCGTCGGCGTGATGGCCGAGCCGCTCGACGCGACCGACTTCATCGTCACCACCGACCGGTATCAATCGGCGACGCCGCTGATGGGGCCAACGCGCGAGCGGACGATCGCCCGGCTGATGCCGCTGTTGAAAGCAGGGGTGACGCCGGTGGTGACCGGCTTCATCGGCGCTACGCCGGCCGGCGTGCCCACGACGCTCGGGCGCGGCGGCAGCGACTATAGCGCCAGCATCATCGCTGCGGCGCTCGACGCCGATGAGGTCTACAACTACACCGACGTGGATGGCGTCTTGACCAGTGACCCGCGCATCGTGCCCGACGCGCGCACCATCGAAGTGTTGACCGCACAAGAGATGAGCGAGATGGCCTATTTCGGCGCATCGGTGCTGCACCCGATGACGATCGCGCCGCTGGCGGAGAAGAACATCCCCTTGCGGGTGAAGAACACCTTCAACCCGTCGCACCCCGGCACGCTGATCGTGCATCGCAGCGACTTGGCGCCGAGCAGCAGCGTGATCAAGGCAGTGACGGCGATCAAAGATGTGAGCATGATGACAGTATCGGGCGGCGGGTTGAAGGGTGTGCCGGGCATCGCCGGGCGGACGTTCATGGCCGTGGCGCGCACGAACACCAGCGTGCTGATGATCTCGCAGGCGTCGGCCGAGCAGAATATCTGCTTCGTCATCCCGAGGACGGCCGCGCCGAGCGTTGCCGCCGAGTTGAGCGCCGAGTTCCGCCGCGAGATGGAGCATGGCGAGATCAACCCGATCGAGACGTTCGACAACGCATCCATCATCACCGCCGTCGGCATGGGCATCAGCGAGACGCCCGGCGTCAGCGGTCGGGTGTTCAGCGCATTGGGCGCGCAAAACATCAACGTGTTTGCCATCGCGCAGGGGTCGTCCGAATGTGCGATCAGCATGATCGTGGCTGCTGACCGCTGCGACGAGGCGGTGCGCGCGGTGCACGCGCTGACCAAGGGCTGAGAGGTCGCCGCCGAGCGCGACACGTCAAAACGCAGGCGGTGTTATCTCTGTCGTCGCAAATCAAAGCAACCAAAGCAGAAGGAGTTTAAGAGCACATGATCAACTGGAAGGCACTTGTCGCCGAGTTCATCGGCACGTTTACACTGGTCTTCATCGGCTCGGCGGCGGTGTGGTTCGCCAAGACTGCGCCGGGCTATGGGGGCGGTACGCTCGCTCCCGCATTCGCCCACGGCCTCGCCGTTATCTTTGCCGCCTACTCAGTCGGTAAGATCAGCGGCGCACATCTAAACCCGGCTGTGACGACCGCCATCGCCATCGCCGGCGGCATTGATTGGGCCAAAGCGGGCATGTATATCATCACGCAGATCGTTGCTGCGCTGGTCGCTGCCCTCGTGCTGAACGGCATGCTGCTGCCGGTGACGCAAAACGGCGTCACCAGCCCCGCTGCGAACTTCTTCGGCGCGTTCAGCTACAACACCGCCGTGACCTCATCCATCGGCGCACTGTTCACCGAGGCGATCCTGACGTTCTTCCTGGCATTCGTGGTCGTGATGGGCGCGGTCTACGGCAAGGCAGGTGACTTCGCCGGCTTGGCCATCGGCCTGACGCTCGTGATGGCCATCATCGGCGGCGGCGGCATCAGCGAGGCCTCGCTCAACCCGGCGCGCTCGATCGGCCCGGCGATCGTGGCCGGCAATCTGAGCAACATCTGGATCTACATCATCGGTCCGATCCTCGGCGCAGCCGCTGCTGCTGCCATCGCGCGCTACGTGCTCAATCCGAATGCACCGGAGCGCACGCCACCCGCCCGCAACACCGGCCGGCGCTAAATCGCATCGCACCCGGTAAACCTCGGCCGCGAGGGCGCGCAGACCTGCGATACACTTGGTCGCGCGCCCTCGCGGCTGCTTTTCCGTATGAAGAAGTCATTCGTTGCGCTCGTCGGTCGCCCCAACGTCGGCAAGAGCACCCTGTTCAACCGGATGATCGGCGAACGCCTGTCGGTCGTGGACGACCGCCCCGGCACCACGCGCGACCGCATCCAGGCGCCGGTGACGTGGCGCGGCGTCGAGTTCACGCTGGTGGACACCGGCGGCATCGAGCCGCTGGAGCCGCTGCGCGGCAAAGACAAGCCGGCGCTCGCCGAAGCGTCGGTGGACTTCGTGCGCGAGATTCGCGAGCAAGCGGAGATCGCCATTGCCGAAGCCGATGTGATCGTGTTCACCGTGGACGCGCAAGCCGGTCTGACGGCTGCCGACGAAGCCGTGGCCGAAATCCTGCGCAAGCTGGTCGGCCAACGCCAGCGCCAGGGTAAATCCACGCCACCCATCATCGTTGCGGCGAGCAAGGCCGAGGCTCGGGCGCCGCGCGAGGCCAGCGTGGAGTTCTACAAGCTCGGCCTGGGTGAGGTCTATCCGGTCAGCGGCATCCACGGCAGCGGCGTCGGCGATTTACTCGACGCCATCGTCGCGTCCATCCCGCCCCGGCCGGCCGAAGAGGAGGCACCGGACGAATCGGTGAAGATCGCGCTCGTCGGTCGCCCCAACGTCGGCAAGTCCTCGCTGTTCAATCGCCTGATCGGCGAGGAGCGGGTGATCGTGAGCGACGTGCCGGGCACCACGCGCGACGCGATTGACACGCGCATCGAGTTTGTGGAAGGTGAACCGTCGAGCGTGGATCGTGCAGCCCTCGCCGACTCACGACTTACGACTCACGATCTGCAATTCACGCTCCATGTTCCACGATCTACCCCCGTCACTCTGATAGACACTGCCGGCATTCGTAAACGCGGCAGCATCACTCCCGGCGTGGAGAAATGGAGCGTGCTGCGTGCGTTCAAGGCGGTCGAGCGCAGCGACGTGGCCCTGCTGCTGCTCGACGCGACCGAGGGCATCGTCGCGCAGGACGAACACATCGCCGGCTACATCCTCGATGAGAACAAGGGCGTCGTCGTCGTGGTTAACAAGTGGGACTTGATCGAGAGCGCGGAGAAGGTGGCGCGCACGGCGAAGCCGGTGGAAGGGCTGGGCTTGCTGACGGCGAAGATGCAAGACTTCTTGAAGCTGGTGCAGGAGCGGCTGAACTTCATGGCCTACGTGCCGGTGTTGTTCGTCAGCGCCAAGACCGGCTTTCGCACCGACCACATCCTGCCGACCGCCCTGCGTGTGAACGAGGCACGCGCGATGCGCATCTCGACCAGCGACCTGATGCGCATCGTGCGCGAGGCCAGCGAACGGCACGCTCCGCCAACCCGCGCCGGCAAACGCCTGAAGATCTACATGGCGACGCAAGTCGGCGTGAATCCGCCCACGTTCGTCTTCCACGTCAACGACGCAGAACTCGTGCATTTCACCTACCAGCGCTTTTTGGAGAACCGGCTGCGCGAAGAGTTCACCTTCCTCGGCACGCCGATCCGCCTGATCTTCCGCGGGCGGAGGGACGAGCGCTAAGCGAAGCCCGGCAGCCCCAGTGCGCCGAGCACGGCCACGATGGCTGGCCCGATCGCCAGCGCGGGCAGATAGTTCGCCAGCCGAATCTTCTTCAGGTCGAGCAGGGTGAGACCGATACCGATAATGAGCAGCGCGCCCGTAGCCGACAACACGGCCAGCATCGGCGAGGTGAACCAGCCCTGCAACTGGCCGGCCAAGAGCGCGATGCCGCCCTGCACCACGACGATGGTGATGATGGAGAAGCCCACGCCGACACCCAGCGAAGCGGCGAAGGCCAGCGCGGCGAAGCCATCGAGTGTGCTCTTGATGGCCAGCAGCGAGTAGTCCCCCTTGAGGCCGTCCTGGATCGAGCCCAGGATGGTCATCGGCCCGACGCAGAACACCAGGCTGGCGGCGACGTAGCCGCGGATGAAGCGAGCGGTGCTTTCGGCGTCGTCGCTCTTGGCAAAGCGCCGCTCCAGCGCTGCGCCGAAGCGATGCAACGCGCCGTCAATATCCAGCAGCTCGCCGACGATGCCGCCGAACAAGATGCTGAGCAAGATGACGATGAACTTGAACGGCACGTTCTGCTGGTCGGCCATCGCATCCACCACGTTGAGGACGGCGTAGCCAATGGTGCTCAGGCCGAGGCCGGTGAGCACCGTCTCGCGCATCCGCTCCGGCAGGCGATTGCCCAGCATCACGCCCAACGCCGTGCCGATCAGCACCGTGATGACGTTGAGGATCGTGCCGACCATCGTCGAGTTGGAGATTGGAGATTAGAGATTGCAATCCCCAATCGCTAATCTCTAATCTCTGATCTCCCGCACACGCAACTCTGCCTGGTCGAGGAGCTGGGCGCAATGTGCGACGAGCCGTTGGCCCCGCGCGTAGAGTTCCAGCGATTGGTCGAGGGGCAATTCGCCGCGCTCGAGTTGAGCGACGATGGCTTCGAGTTGTTGAAAGGCCTGCTCGAACGAAAGTTGTTCGACGGATGCCTCGGCGGTTTCTTTCTTGGCCATGCGCGAATGTTACTGCATGCGCGATGGGGTGCATTTTCTAACCGAGGCAATGTGCAGATTTGCGCAGCGGATGAATCCACGCGCAACGCATGGCAAATCCGGCGCACAGGTGCATTCGCGGATGGAGGGCAAACCATCGCACAGTGGCGCGAATGCAGCCATCGCCGGTATGTGCCCGCACATCACGTTACAATGCATTTGCACCCGAGAGGGTGGATGCGCCCCGGTGGGCGTCCTGGTCTTCAAAACCAGTGGCAGGTTGCTCGGCAAGCTGCGGTGAGTTCGACTCTCATCCGCCCTCGTGTGCACGCTTTCGACCATCACCCTACTGGCTCTACAATTAGAGCACTGTGTTCAAAATTCACCCGAAAGCCCTCGAGCGTCCTCAGGTGGACGAAACGTGGGGCGTGGCTGCACGACGCATGCGCACGTGGATCACGCCCGATGACCAGCCGCCCTACCGGCCATACATCATCCTTGTGCTCGATGTGACCGGCCGGCGCATTGTAGGACAAGCGCTGGAGAAGAGCGCGCCGGACGCCGAGGCGATCTTCAAAGTGCTGCAACAAGCCATCCGCAAGCCCAGCCCCGGCGGTGGCAAGGGACGCCGCCCGAGAGCGCTGCTGGTTGAGACGCCCGAACTAGCAGAGGCGCTGGCGCCGACGCTGGCGCAGATGGGCATCGCCTGCGACGCGCAGGAGCTACCGGTCGCGGACGAATTGCTGCGCATGATGAGCACTCTCATGAACGAAGGTCGCGCAGAGCCGCCCGGTCTGTTGGCCGTCGCGGGCGTCACACCTGAATACGTTGCCCACCTGTTCTCGGTCGCAGCGGCGTTCTACCGCGCCGAGCCCTGGCTGCACTTCAACAGCGATGCGCCGCTCGCGATTCGCTTCCCTTCGAATGCCCCCGATGAACACTTCGTCTCGGTCCTGGGCATGGGCGGCACGGAGTACGGCATCGCCATCTATTACGATTGGCAAGACTTTCTGCGGCTTTATCTGCAAGACGGCAACACGCCGGAAGATTTGCTCAGCGAGCGCGGCCACTTGACCGTGATGTTCGGCGATCCTTCCTTCTTGCCGATTGACGACTCCGAAGCTGCGGAGCGATATGGCTGGGAGATCGCCGGCGACGACGCCTGGCCGCTGTTCATGCAGTTTCACCGTGGCGGAGATCATGTGCGCCGGCCAACGCGCGAGGAACTCGAGCTGATCGAGGCGGCGCTGCTGGCCATCACGCGCCTGACCGGAGACCTCGCCGGAGACGCGCGCGACGAGGATCAGCCGTTCACAGCTCAGTTGACGCTCGACACCTTCGCCGGCGAGCAGAGCGCAACGATGCGCTATCCGGCGGGAGAACTGCCGCTGGAACTACGCTCCGCGGTGAAGCTCGACTGGGACGATGGCGAGGAGGACGAGGAAGAAGACAACTTGCCCCTGCCGGACGTGCGGACGCGCGATAGCTTCATGGCGCAGTTCATGAAGGATATGGGCATCGAGCCCTACATCGCGGACTCAAAGCTGGCCCGCGCCCAGGAGCTGATGTACGAAGCCTTCGAGACACCCAGCGCTGTGCAACGGATCAAGCTGGCGCACAAAGCGCTGTCCATTTCACCGAACTGTGCTGACGCGTGGGTACTACTGGCCGAAGAAGAAGCCGACACGCTGGGCCGCAGGCTGGAGTACTATCGCAAGGGCGTCGAAGCGGGCGAGCGCGCCCTGGGCCATCAGTGCTTCGAGGAGGACAAGGGCCACTTCTGGGACATCCTGGAGACGCGCCCGTATATGCGTGCCCGGCTTGGCGTTGTCACCACGCTGCTGGAGCTGGGTCGCACCGATGAGGCCATCGCCGAATGCCAGGCGATGTTGGAGCTGAATCCGAACGACAACCAAGGCGTGCGCTACATCTTGCTTGGGGCGCTGATGGACACAGGGCGCGACGACGAAGCGCGCCAGCTCATCAAGCAGTATGAGGGCGACCCCTCACCCAACTGGCTGTACACGCGCGCATTGCTCGCCTTTCGCAAGAGCGGCAGAAGCAAGCAAGTGGACAAGCTGCTCCGCGAGGCGTTGAAATATAACAAGCATGTGCCGGATTTCCTCACCGGGCGCAAGCGCATTCCGGTGCAGTCACCTGACTACGTCACGTTCGGCGGAGCAGACGAAGCCGCCGAATACGCCCGCGCCCATCTCAACGATTGGCGCCGCACGCCGGGCGCGCTGGACTGGCTGAAGGAGATCGCGAGCTGACCGCAGCGCTCAATCGTCAAACTCGTCTACGCCCTCGTCTTCTTCGCCGGCCTCCGGCTTGGTCGCCGGCGCGAACTGGGCCGCCTGTCCCTTGGCGATGGACTCGCGCACCTGCGCCTCGATCTTAGCGGCGACCTCCGGGTGCTCGGCCAAGTAGGCTTTGGCGTTCTCGCGCCCCTGGCCGATGCGCGCACCGTCGTACATGAAGAATGTGCCACGCTTCTCGATGATGTTCATGCTCGTGGCCACGTCCAGCATATCGCCGAGCGTGCTGATACCCTCGTTGTACATGATGTCGAACTCGGCTTCCTTAAAGGGCGGCGCCACCTTGTTCTTAGTCACGCGCACGCGGGTGCGGCTGCCGGCCACTTCCCCACCTGCTTTGATCGCCTGCACCCGGCGCACGTCTAAGCGCACCGAGGCATAGAAGCGCAGCGCCATGCCGCCGGTCGTGGTCTCCGGGTTACCGAACATGACGCCGATCTTCTGGCGGAGCTGGTTGGTGAAGATGACGGCAGTGTTGGTCTGTTTGATCACGCCGGATAGGCGGCGAAGCGCCTTGCTCATCAGCCGCGCCTGGACGCCGGGCTGCAGGTCGGTAATCTCGCCCTCGATCTCGGCCTTCGGCACCAGCGCCGCCACGGAGTCAATCACCACCACGTCAATCGCGTTCGAGCGAATGAGCTGCTCGGCGATGTCGAATGCCTGCTCGCCGGTATCGGGTTGCGAGATGAGCAAGTCGTTCACGTTGACGCCGCAGCGCGCCGCATAGGCCGGATCAAGCGCGTGCTCCATGTCAATGTAGGCAGCGATGCCGCCGCGCTTCTGCGCCTGGGCGACTACATGCTGGCAAATCGTGGTCTTGCCGGACGACTCGGGGCCGTAGATCTCGGTGATCCGCCCACGCGGGATGCCGCCGACGCCCAGCGCAATATCCAGCGCCAGGCTGCCGGTCGGGATGACATCTACGTTCATCTGGGATGCTTCCCCCAAGCGCATCACCGCGCCGTCGCCGTGGGCCTTGAGGATCGAGGCGAGCGCGATATCGAGCGCCTTCTTCTTTGCATCTACTGCCATTTCTCTTTCTCCTTGGGAACGCCGCCGAACA
>JANWYN010000003.1 GCA_025055235.1 Candidatus Roseilinea sp.
TGGTGAGCGGCATCCGCCAGGCCGATCGCAAGCTGGTCGAAGTAGGCTACGTGTTCGGCTTCCGCGGCTTCGAGCTGGTGCACCGGATCGTGCTGCCGTCGGCGTCGCCGTATCTGCTCGCGGGCCTGCGCATTGGCTTCGGCCAAGCCTGGTTGTTCCTGGTGGCTGCCGAACTGATCGCCAGCACACGCGGCCTGGGCTTTATGCTGATTGACGGCCAGAACAGCGCGCGGCCCGACATCATGTTGGTCAGCATCATCACCCTGGCACTGCTGGGCAAGCTGAGCGACAGCGCGCTGCGCGTTGTCGAGCGGCGGGCGCTGAGTTGGGCAGACGTCTTTCAAGGCAGGTGAGGGTGGGATGGTTTTCGTCTTGCGTCCTGCGTCTTTCGTCTTGCATCTTTCGATTGAGTTGCACACATGGGAGCAAATGAAAGATGAAAGATGACCCAATGAAAGATCACTAAGATGAGCAGTTCCATCAAGATCGAACGCGTGACCAAGCGCTTCGACGGCAACTTAGTGTTGAACGAGTTGTCGTTGGACGTGAGGCCGTCGGAGATCGTCAGCCTGATCGGGCCGAGCGGCTGCGGCAAGAGCACGCTGCTGCGTTTGCTCTCCGGCCTGGAGCGCGACTACGACGGCCGCCTGCTGATTGACGATCAGCCGGTGGTCGGGCCGAGCCGCGCCGTCGGGCTGATGTTCCAGGAGCCGCGGCTGATGCCCTGGCTGAACGTGCGCGACAACGTGCGCTTCGGCTTGCGCAAGGAGAACGGTGCCGCAGCGCCGGCCACAACCGAGCGCGTGGACGACCTGCTGCGCCAGGTGAAGCTCGATCATGCTGCCGGCCATCTACCCCGCCAACTCTCCGGCGGCATGGCGCAACGCGCAGCGCTGGCGCGCTCGCTCGCGACAGAACCGGGCGTGTTGCTACTCGACGAACCGTTCAGCGCCGTGGATGCGCTCACGCGCATGCGGCTGCAAGAACTGCTGCTCGAAGTCTGGCAACGCACGCAAGTGACGATGGTGCTGGTGACGCATGACCTGGACGAAGCGCTCTACCTCAGCGACCGCGTCGTCGTCATGAGCAGCCGGCCGGCGTCGGTGCGCGAGGTGCTGGCGGTCAAGCTGCCGCGCCCGCGCGACCGGCGTGACCCCGAACTGCTGCGCCTGCGCGCGCATCTGCTCGAAGCGCTCGACGTCGTTCACGCCTTGGAATCCGTAGACCTGCCTACCGGCACGCCGTTCGGTGTGTGAATTCGTTTAGAGTGCGCGTTGAGCGCATTGCATGTCTTTGGTGAGATAGAGATCCGAGTGAAAGGAGAAATGAACATGAGCACATCTGCATATGCCCATCCCGAAGCGCTGGTCAGCACCGACTGGCTGGCCGAGCATCTGAACGACCCAAACGTCCGCATCGTGGAGTCGAACGAAGACCCGCTGCTGTATGACACCGGCCACATCCCCGGCGCAATCAAGATTGACTGGACGACCGACCTGAACGATCCGGTCAAGCGCGACTACCTCGACTCGCCGCGCTTTGCGGAACTGCTCAGCAGCAAAGGCATCGCCAACGATGCGTTCGTCGTGTTCTACGGCGACAAGAACAATTGGTGGGCCACCTATGCCTTCTGGGTGTTCCAACTGTTCGGGCATACCAAGGCCGCCATCCTAAACGGCGGGCGCAAGAAGTGGATTGACGAGGGCCGCCCGCTGACGCGCGACGTGCCGTCGTATCCGCGCACTGAATACAAAGCGCCGCCGCGCGACGACAAGACCATCCGCGCCTTCCGCGACGAGGTGCTCAAGCATGTGCAAAGCAATGGCACATTGGTGGACGTGCGCAGCCCGGCTGAATACACCGGTGAGCGCGTGCACATGCCCGAATACCCGAACGAAGGCGCGCTGCGCGGCGGCCATATCCCCGGCGCGAAGAACATCCCCTGGGCACAAGCCGTGCGGGAGGACGGCACCTTCAAGCCGCGCGAGGAACTGGAAGCGCTCTACGGCAGCAAAGGCATCACGCCGGACAAGGAGATCATCGCCTACTGCCGCATCGGCGAGCGCAGCTCGCACACGTGGTATGTGCTGACTTACCTGCTCGGCTACCCACGCGTGAAGAACTACGACGGAAGCTGGACCGAGTGGGGCAACAGCGTCGGTCTACCGATCGAGAAATGACGAATGACTAATGATTGATGATTGATGATTGGACACACTACAATCATCAATCATCAGTCATCAATCATTAATCCATCAATCACGCACCAGCCATGAGCGAACCCTCAACTCCCCCCTGCGCTGACGGCATTCCGCTGCCCATCGTCAGACTCAATCGCATCGTGCTGGTCGCCGGTGTCGCCGTCGCCCTGATCTTGAATCAACCGCTGATCACGACCGCCCTCTTCCTGCTCATCCTACCGGCGGCGTTGTTCGGCCGGCGCGCCAGCCTGATCTACAAAGTGGGCAGCCGCATTTTCGCCCGGCAAATTCCAACTGCCCCAACTGAGGACTTCCGCGTGCAGCGCTTCAACAACCTCATTGCTGCGACGCTGCTCGGCGCGGCGCAAGTCGCGTTTGCGCTTGGCGTGCCGGTCGCTGGTTGGGCGCTGTCCCTGGCAGTCGCGATCGCCGCTGCTGTTGCACTGCTCGGCTTCTGTCTGGGTTGCTTCCTGTACTACCAGTTCCGGCTGCAGCGCTATCGCTTCTTCGCTGTGATCGAGCCGTAAGTAAATCCAGACCCTAAAGGTCTTGAAGGCCTTTAGGGTCTTTCGTTCCCATGTGTAGCTATCGCTTCGACACCCGGCTGGTGCATGCCGGCGAGCGACCGGCCGACCGGGCCGGCTGGCGCAGCCCGATGCCCACCAGCGCGCCCATCCATTGCAGCACCACCTTCCTGTATCCCACAGCAGAGGCGCTGGATGCGGCGTTCGCTGCAGGCGGCGACCAGGTGGTCTACACCCGCTGGGGCAACCCGACGGTGCAGGCGCTCGAAGCGCTCATGGCCGATCTGGAAGAGGGGCGCGGCGCGGTCGCCTGCAGCTCCGGCATGGCGGCGCTGTATCTGGCGTTGCTCGCCGCCGGCACGCCGCGTGGCGCGACCGAACCGCATCCGCGGCACATCCTCGCCTCGCGCGACCTCTACGGCACGACCGAGACACTGCTGCGTGACTTCTTCGCTGCGCAGTCCGTCGCGGTAAGCTACTGCGACATGAGCAACCTGGCCGAAGTGAAGGCGGCGATCAATGCGCACGCGCCGGACGTGGTGCTGCTCGAATCGCTGTCTAACCCGCTGCTCAAGTGGGCCGACGTCGAGGCGATTACACATTACGCTCACCAGGCCGACGCGCGCGTGATCGTAGATGCGACGCTCGCGACGCCGGTATTACACCGGCCGCTCACACAAGGCGCAGACATCGTGGTGCACAGCGCAACGAAATACCTGAGCGGCCACGCCGACGCGACCGGCGGGATCCTCGTCGCGCGCACCGGCCTGCTTCTCGACACGGCGCGGCGCTACGCCATCCAGCTCGGCACGATCCTCGGCCCATTCGAGGCGCGGTTGATCGCGCGCGGCATCCATACGCTGGGGCTGCGGGTGCGCCGGCAGTGCGAGAGCGCGATGATCATCGCCGAGGCGCTGCAGAAGCATCCTCGCATCCGGCGGGTGATCTATCCG
>JANWYN010000043.1 GCA_025055235.1 Candidatus Roseilinea sp.
AGTTTCAAACCCCTTCCGGGAATTAGCGCCTCACTGACTAGTCGTATCCTCTTAGTCAGGTAAAATTATTTCTAGTTTCAAACCCCTTCCGGGAATTAGCGCCTCACTGACACTACCAGATATGACTGTAAAGGTCATTACTTCTCCCTGTTTCAAACCCCTTCCGGGAATTAGCGCCTCACTGACGGGTCTAGAGTCTCCCCTGGAAAAGGGAGAAGTAAGTTTCAAACCCCTTCCGGGAATTAGCGCCTCACTGACAGCAGATTTAAGGTTCGATCGCTGCGACCCACCGACGTGCTCCGATCGCTCTGCCTACTGCGTTTGTCTCCCACATATCCGGCCTCTCGTCGGTTCATTGCCGCAGTGTCCTCCCACCGATCTTCAGTTTCGGCGAGGGGTCACAACATCGCCTCAAAACCTGCACTTTCTAAGCTTTGCGCGACCCAACGTTGAGTTTAATTATATGCGCAACTATGGCACGCGCAACCGATCTGCTCGACGATATCTTCACCTTCCTGTGCTTCCTGCACGCCAACGACGTTCGTCCGCGCGGAACGCGCTTCTTGCCTCCCCGAGCGCTCGCTGCGTTAAACGCTCAATTGCGCATGCCCGATGAAGGTTCGATTCGCGGCGAGCGCGACGCGCCGCGCATCTGCTTCATCCACTTCCTATGCGAGGCGGCGCAGTTCGTCACGCGCGTTGGCGACGTGCTTAAGCCGAGCGTCTTCGTGCCGGCCTGGCTATCGGCGGCGCCCGAAGCGCGCTGGCAACCGTTGGTGCGCGTTTTGCGGTCCGACGATCCGGCGATAGATGCGCTGTGGCGGGCGTATCACCTTCCCGGCTGGCGATGTGACCCGCCGCGGGCTGCCCTGCGCGCGATGATGCAGGCGCTGCACAGTCCAGGGCGCCACACGCTGGCCTCCGTCGCCGGCAAGTTGCCGATGACGTTGCACGACGCGCCCGACGCCCAACCGCAAGCCGTCGCCCGCGCGCTGGCGCGTTGCCTGGAGTGGCTGGGCTGGGCAGAGGTGCGCCGAGGACGCATCGCCTTGACCGACGTGGGGAGGCGCTGCTTGACGGACGAATATCCGGCCACGCCGCCGCGCCAAACGCCCGCGCGCAAAGCGCCGGCGCTGACCATCGGACGCGACGGCGACCTGCTCGCCGATCGCGACGCACCCTGGACGACACTCTACGAACTGTGCGCCTATGCCGATCTGATCGCCGTGCATCCCCAACGATGCTATCGCCTGTCCGAAAGCCGGGTGCGTCGGGCGCTCGCGCGCGGCGCGACGGCCCAACAGATCATCGGCGCGCTGGAGGGCATGACCGGCGATGCGCTGCCGCCGGCAATCGGCGACGCCATCCATGCGTGGGCCGGGGCGTTCGGCCGGTTGCGCGTGTACCGTGCCGCGCTGATCGAGGCGCGCGACGCGCAGTTGTGGGCCGATCTGTTGCGCCAACGCGGGATTCGCGCATGCGTCCGCCCGCTGTCGGCGCGCGCCGCCGCCATCAAACCCGGCAAGGTGCGCGCGCTGATCCGCCGACTGGAGCGGCGTGGGGTGCCGGCGCAGGTGACGCTGGCGCCTTCGCCCGATGCGCCGCACCCTCGGCAACGCACGGCGCTCGCCCAGCTCTACTTGGCCGTGCGGCTGTGCCACCGGCTTGCCGGCGCGATTCCATCACACCTGCTGCCGCCGTATGCCCTGGCGCTCGACCTGGAGCGGCAAATCGAGCCACTTGAAGTGGAGGCAGTCGCCGCCTTGGTGGAGACGGTCACCGGCTCGGCCGACGATGAGGAGGCCGAGCGGGCCGATCCGGACGATGTGTTGAACGCAGCGGCGGCTGCCCTGGCCGAGCGCGGGGCGATGGACATTCGCTACCGCGGCCGGGGCGACCGGGTAGCTGCCTGGCGACGGATCGAGCCGCGCCGGTTGGAGTGGCACTCCGGCATCGCTTACGTGGTGGCCTGGTGCCACCGTGCCCAGGCCGAGCGTATGTTCCGCGCCGACCGCATCCTGGAGATCAACCGATCCAATACCACGCCCGCGCCCGCTCCACCGGCAGATGACCGATCGTCTCAATCTTCTTGACGGCGTCTTCGTCCAGGAAGTAGAAACGAATGTTGTCGCTGTCCGGCGCGATGAGCTTGGCCAGACGCTCGCGCATGGCGCGATAGGTTTCGTCCTTTAGGTCGCACTCGAAGACGCTCTCCTGAACGTGGGCGCCGAAATTCTTGAGCAGCTTCATCACCTTCACGCGCCGGCGGTCATCCGGGATGTCGTAGCTGACCACGACGAACATGCTTCATCCTCCGTGGAAGCCGGATCGGTGCGGCGTCGTGGCCGACCGATTCGGCACCGGCCGGCGCGGGCCGAGCAAAGCCTCGTTGGCCAAGGCGTCGGCCAGCCGGTTCTCCTCGCGCGGCACGTAGGTAAAGGTCACCAGGGCCAAGCGCCGAGCCAGCTCCTGCGCCCGTTGAAGCAGGCGCTGCATGGACTCCGCATGCGCCTCGCACAGGCCGCATAGTTGCTCCACGATGACCCGGTTATCGCAGAAGATATGCACCTCTTGCGGCGACAGCCGCAGGGCCTGCTCCAGCGCGAAGATCACCGCGTGATATTCGGCCTCGTTGTTGGTCATGCGCTGCGCCGGCCTCATGCGCCAGCCCACCAGCCAGCCGCGCTCGTCCTTGAAGGCCAAGCCCAAGCCGGCGCGATGAGCGCCCACGGCAGCATCGGCGTAGATGTGCAACACGTCGCGCTTCATGTCTCGCTCCTCGGGTCGCGCATGGGCGCGTAGTCCGTCGCTTCGCCCTTGACCACGCGGGCGAGCTGGCGCGCCTGCAGCTCGAAGCAGCGCCGCCAGGTGGTTTGCTCGCCGCTGAGCGGGTAGCGCACGGTGGACGTGACGTGCGACTCGTAGGCAGCGATCACGCGCTTGAGCGCAGCCTCGGTCACCACTACCGGCTTTTGGTCGGTCGGCTCTTGGACGAAGTCGCGCCGAGCGATGCGCCCCTGATTGACTAATTGCAAGACCAACCGATCCACGACGAGCGGGCGGAATTCTTCCATCAAGTCCAGCACTAACGAAGGCCGGCCGTATTGCACGGTGTGGAAGCATCCCAGATAGGCGTCCATGCCGACGACGCGCACCGCCGCGGTCATGTCCTTTTGCAGCAGCGCGTAGCCCAAGCTCAGCAGCGCGTTGATCGGATCGGGCGAAGGGTGATACCGGCGCTGTTGAAAGCCCATGTCATCCTTCAACAGGGCGCGAAAGGCGGGCCAGTAGTAGGCCCCGGCCTTGCCCTCGAAGCCGCGCAGTGAATCGGCGTTGTCCGCCGCCCGCGCGGCCTCAGCCATCTGGGCGATGCCCTCGGCGGCGCGCGCCACCGGCGCGGCGCCGGCGGGCGCCTGCAGCGCGCGCCGCAGCGGCGAGCGCAGGGGCGGCTGCGCCTCCTCGTCCGCTGCCGACGCGCGCGGGCGACTCCGAACGGTTGCGCTCAGCAGCAGATCGCGCTGGTTGCGCAGCTTGCCGACGACGATCGCCTTGGCCAGGCGAAGCGCAAACTGTGCGTCGCTCATCGCCTGCAGTTGGCGCAGCCGCAGCTCGGCATAGCCCGATTCGTTGGCCAGCCAGCGCCCGAGCACGCGGCCCGACGACGTCATGAAGACGGTGTCCACCTCGCGCTGCAACAGGGCCGCCACAACGGCCGAGGTCAACTGCACGTTGCCGATCAGCACGAGCTGATCGAGTTGATGTAGCGGGATGGTGGCGATCGTCTTGTCATCACGGGTGACGATCAGCCGTTCGTCCTGCTTGCGGATCACCGCCTGCGGTTCACGCACGTAGTAGGTCGCCATGGTTACCTCCGCGGCGCGTCGGGCGCTCGCCCGGCGACCGGACTGCCGGCCGGTGCGGTCACGCCCGGGGAAATGTAGAAGTGTTCGTCGCGCAGGAAGAACACGCCGAGAAAACTAAAGCCCTGCTCGAAGTGCGTGATGCGCGTGCGGTAAGGGTTGACGGCCAACTTGAGCTTGGCCAGCCCGTCCATGGCGCGGTTGAGCGCGGCGTGCGCATCCGCCTCGCTCACGCACTGGATGATCCAATCGTCGGCGTAGCGCACCAGCGCCTTGCTCGGTTCGCCCTCGGTCATGCGCTCGTCGAAGGCGTGCAGATAGATGTTGCACAGCAGCGGCGAGATCACCCCGCCTTGCGCCGTGCCGAAGCCGGGCAACCGGCCCTCCGGATCGTTGAACACCTTGGCCTCGAGAAAGCGCCGGATCAAGTCCAGGATGCGCGACTCGCGGATGTCGTGCGCCAAGATCGCCATCAACAACTCGTGGTCAATGCGCTCGAAGCAATCTTTGATGTCGCCATCCACCACCCAGCGCCGGCCGGCGTCGCGATAGCGCAGGATGGCTGCCACGGCGTCGTGTAGCGAGCGCCCCTCGCGAAAGGCAAAGCTGCAATCCAGGAAGCGCTGATCGTAGAAAGGGGCGAGCGCATCGTGCAACGCGCGTTGTACCACCCGGTCGCGCACGGCGAAGACGCCCAGCGGCCGCTGCCCGCCGCTCGCCTTCGGCACATACACGCGCAGCACCTGCTGTGGGCGATAGATGCCCTCGATCAGCTCCCTGTGCAGCGCGCGCAGGTTGGCCTCGAGGTTCGACTCGAACTGGAGCAGGCTCTGGCCATCAATGCCGGCGCCGCCGCCGTTGGCGCGCACCTTGCGCCAGGCCTGCATCAGGTTGTCCATCGCGGTCAGCTCTGCCCAGGTAGGGAGGCGCTGCGCCGCCGGGCGTTGGAACAATCTGCGCTTCATGTCACCGCTCCTTCATGCCATCGCTCAACTCACCTCAGCTTCTCGCCGTCGTCCTCTGCCCAGCTTTCGCCCGTGCGCGAAGTACGCTTCGGCAGCTTTGCCGATGGCCCACGTGCCGCCGGCCGCCAGCGCGCTGGAAGCGATCCAACCCACCAGCGGCACCGCTTTGGTGATTTGCTGGCCGGCGTAGCGCAGGACGGCGCTGCCGGCCAGCGTGGCCAGCAACTCGCGGCTATACCGATCGGCCTGCGGCTCGCCGTAGATCGCCGCCAGGCGCATCACCAGCCGGAGCTGGATCAGGGCCTGGAACGGAATATCCACGACCGGCACCGGCTCGATGCCGACCAGGCCGCTCAAAATCGCAGCGCGCTCGGTCACGCGACGGGCAGCATGCGCGCGCCAGGCCGGCACCTCGCGTCCCAGCGCGGTGTTGAGCTGTGGGCTGATGTCGGCGATGCGCGGCAACAGCTCCTCCACGATGTTCGAGCCATCGCGGGCCGAGCAACCGACGACCGGGCAGGCCAGCGCGCGGCTCAGCGCCTGAGGCGCAGCCGGATCGGATACCGCGTCCATCTTGTTGGCAGCGATCAGCAACGGCCGTCCGGCGCTGCGCATGCGGCAAATCCATTCGCGCTCGAAGCCGCGCAAGCCGGCCGTCGCGTCCAACAGCCAGATCACCAAGTCGGCGGCATCGAGGGCCTGCGCGACGACCAGGCTGCCGGGGTCCTGGCCGCGCGGGGTGAAGCCGGGATGCACATCCAGCAGATCGAAGAGGCCGAGCGACTCGACGCGCACCCCGGACGCATCCTCATCGGCATCGGCCGGGATGTATCCCGTCGTCTCCGGTGTAGCGCTGCGCTGCGCCGACGCTGTTTCCGCGCCACCGACATCGCCGGGCGAGGGGAGGCCGATCAGCCGGTGCAGCAAGGTGGTTTTGCCGACGCCCACCGCTCCGGCGATGAGGATGTGGGCGCGGCTCTCGCGATCCACCTCACCGCGCACGACATCCCAATCCAGCGCGTTCAGCCACGCGCCAAGGCTGGATGCCGCACGTGGAGAGGACGGCCGGGGTTGCCAGTCCAAGTCGGATAGGCCCGGCGCGTCGTCGTATGCCGACGCGCGCGAGAGGGACGCGCGATCGCGCAGTTGGGCCAGCTTGCCGATCCACTCGGCCACGGTCGCGCGCGCGTTGCACGTGAAATGATTGAAGCTGGACATGGCGGTATTGGAGAAGTCAGAAATCAGAAATCAGAAGTCAGAAATCAGAAGTCAGAAGTCAGAAGTCAGAAATCAGATGTCAGATGTCAGATGTTAGATGTCGGGGGCTGTTGCGCTCCGATCCTTTGCCTGCTGCATTCTGACCTCCGCAGTCCGGCCTCTGCACTTCCGAGGACCGGCGCACGGCCGGCCACAGCACTGAAATACCGAACCAGACGAATCCCATGATCGCCAGTATTCGCTTCAGGCGCAACGGGAAATGGGTTCGCAGTTTCATAGGGCAGCCTCCTCCGGTGCGTCCTCCGACGACGCCGAGGCATACCGGCCGTTGCCGTTGGCCGGATCGTCCACCCCCTGCATGGCGGCCGGCTTGGCACGCGGAGCGACGGTCGGCTGCCCTGGGTCGCAGGCAGCGAGCACATCGAGCACGTAGTAGTTGCGCCGCTGCAAGGCCGCCTCCAAACGCCGGCTCATGGCGTCGAAGCCGGCCAGGTCGCGCAAGCACAGGCCGGTGCGCACGTGCAAGAAGAGCACCCGATCGCGCAGGCCGGTGCTGGCCAGCGTGGCGCGCTCGAAGTTGAAACCAGGCGACGTCTCATCGGTGACGCCGACGAGCAAGAGTTCGTAGGCATCCGCATTCGGTGAAGCGCGCAGCGCCGGCCGGGTCGCTTGGGCATAGGCAGTCTGCAGCGCCTGCAGCACCAGCTCGTCCGGAGTGAGAGGCATCGCCGGGGCATGTGGCGCGTCGCGCAGCCCGGCCGCCAGCGCATGGGCTTCGTCTTCCATCAACCGCACCAGGTCCAAGTGCGCCGTCGCGCGGCGGACTTGCTCGAGCGCGGCGGCGCGGACGGCTTCCAGGAGCTGCGCTTCATTCAAGGCCAAGAACGCCGTCAGGTCAGGCGTGGGCAGCGCAGCCGTCACGGTGGCGCCGATGCGCTCGGCCTGCCGCGGATGCGTCGCCTCCACTTGAGCGTAGGGATGCGCGCCCAAGCGAGCCAAGGCACGCGCGCGATCCTGCGCAGCGCGCTGCCGAGCGGCAACCAGGCAGTCGCGCAACTGCGCCAGGCGTTTGGATTCGGCCTCGGCCACCTGGCGCGACTCCTGGATGATGCCGATGGCAGCTGCGATGAGGTCGGCCGAGCAAGCGTAGGCCTCGCGGTCGTTGACCAACTGCGCGGCAGTCATCGCGCGCGCCATCAGGCCGACGCCGCGGCCCAGGCTGGCCCACCAGTGATTCAGGTCGAACAGGCGGGCCAGCCACGACGCGCTGCCTTGGGCGAGCGCCCGCTCGATCTCGGCCTGGATCGGCTGGAGCTGCCGGTTGAGCTGGGCAAGCGCGTCACTCACGCGCGCCGCTTCGCGCCGCAGCGCTGCCGTCTCGGCGTCGAGCTGGTGGATCAGCTCGGCAATGTGCGCGGCGACGTTGGCGCCGGGGTTGCTGCGCAGCGCGGCGAACCAGGATTCCAAACTGCGCACGGCCTCAACCTTTAGGCGCGCGGTGCGCCGGCGAAGCAACGCCAACCAGCGCCCGCTCGGCTCTTTGCGCAGGGCAAATTGAATCAAGCGCTGCGCCTGCGAGTTGTCGCTCTGATCCAGCGCGCCCACCGAGGCAACCTCCACGCGCGGATCGAAGACGCGCCCGTTGTCGTCGGTGCGCAGCGCGTTAATCAAACCATCGCCAAGGAGACCGCTCGACTCCAAGTAGGCTTTGACGGTTGCGGCCACGCCATCGGCCGGCCCGGCGCGCGGTTCTGGCTTGGGGGGTGTGCGGTCGGTTCGATCATTTCGCTCGGTCATTGAGATTCATCCTCCTTGCTCCGGGCTGCAACGCGCCAGGAGCGCTTCCAGCATCGCGCCGGCTTTGTCCAGGGCGATGACGTCGTTCAGGGCAGCCAAGTCGGCGAAGACCATGGCGGCGTTCAGCACACCGAAGGTCAGCGACTCGTCGCTCTGGTTGGCCAGGTTGAGCAGCAGCGATTCCAGACGGTCATGTAGGACGCGCTGGGTGTATGCGTGGATGGTCAACGCGACCTGGCGCAGCCAGGCGTCCATGGCCGTGTCGCTCAACCGGCGATCGGGGTCTTCGCCGCGCGGCCACTCGACCAGGTCGAGCAAATACAACTCGTCGAATGGCGGCTTGGCAAAGGCAACGGTTTCGCCGGACGGCAGGGAGAGCGTGAAGCCATCGCGATACACGGCCTCCAACTCACGCATCATGGCGGCGTAGTTCAACTCGATATTGCGCTCGCGGCGCTGGAAGGCGTTCGGGCCCAACAACACGCCGATATGCGTGACATTGCGGATACCGCGCTGCTCGCACAGCCAGCGCGTGGCGTAGGCGTCGTGGATGGCGATGGCCGATCCTTGGCCGCCGACGGCGCTGGCAATGTGCACGTTGAGCATGGGCTGCTCCATCTGCCGCTGCACTTCCCGTGAGGCCATCAGCTCCGACAGGCCCACGCCGCGCGACTCGACGGGCGGATACAGCATGTTCAAGCGCGCCTTTTTGGCCTCGAAGATGGCCGATAGGCTGAGCTCGTATTGCAGCAGCCCCATCGGGCGGCATTGCGCTGCGCCGCGCTTGTAGGTTTGCGACACGGGGTTGCCGCGCAGAAGCACCTGATAGCGCTTGGCCAGCGCCGGATGGCGATGGAGCTGGCTGCGCGCATCATCCCAACCGAACAGGCACATCTCTTCGGGCTGCAGCGCAATGACCGTGCCATCGGGCAGCGTCGTGGTGTATCGGTCGCCGTGGTCGCTGTCGAGGTGCAGGTAGGTGCGCTTCTGGCCGTCGAGCGCGTCCAGCGCTTTCAGGTGCGTGGCCGTGCGCAGGCCGCTGCCGCCCTTGGATTCGATCAGCACACGCAAGGCCGGGGCGGCTTGGGCGGGCAGGGCCGGCGCGCGCTCCGGCGGATTCTTCAGCAGCCGCGTGACGCTGGGGGGTCGTGAATTCATGGGTTACCTCCTTCAAAGATCGGCCGATTCGTCCACCGCGCGCTGGCGGAAGAAGTTGTGATAGTAGAGGACGAACCGGTCGAGATACAGCACATCGTTGTCGAACAGGCGATGCTGCCGGACGCTGTGGCCGTCGAAATACAGCGGCGCGTTGCGGCTTTCGATGCGCGGGCCATCGGGCGCGAGCACCAAAGCCGCCATCGGCGCATCGTCGAGCGAGGCATCACTCGGCGCGGCGTCGGCCAGCAGCGGTTCATCGGCAGATGAGTCGAGGGCAGCACGAGTCACACTGCGCCGATCTGGCAGATCGGCATTGAGCTGAATGTCGCAGTGAGACGCGCAGCCAATGGTGAGCACCTCACCCATCGCGTGTGAGCGCAGCTCGATGCGCTGCACGGCGTCGGTCTCGGGGTCGTAAATCTCCAGGCAACCTTCATCCGCCGGGACATGGGTGGCTGCGGCCGGCGCGCGCGCCAAACCGCGTCGCATCACGGCCAGGATGCTCAGCATGACCGCCAATGCCAGCGCACACACGCCACCCACTCCGGCCAGGCATCCCAGCGCGACCGCCGGCAGATCGAAGCGAGACGCCCACTCGGGCTCGCGCACGGCCGCGGCCGTTGGCAACGGTGTAGGTCGGACGACGTCTGGCGCAGTAGCAAGCATCGGCGTTGCCGCTGGCACAGGTGATGGCGTCGCCGATGGGACGATCGTCGGCGCCGGCGTCGCCGATGGCACAGGCGTTCTCGTCGGCATCACGGTGGGCGTCGCCCCAGGGCCGAGCCGGCGCGCGGCAGCAGCGACGACCTGCGCAGCACGCTGTGCGTCCTTTGCATTGCGCGCCACGACGGCTCCGCCGCCGGTCAGACCGGTCAGCTCCGGCCACAGCTCCGACCAGCCCTGCGGCTCGCGGTTGAGCAGACAAAGGAACAGCGGGATGCGGCGCGCGGCAAACTGCTCGGCTTGCTGCTTGAGCGTTGCAACATGTGCTTGGCGGGCCTGCCCCATGAGCGGCGCGCCGGTCTCCGGAACGCCATCGCTGATGACGATGACGACGCTGCCGGCTTGGCTGCGCTCCAGGGCGAGCGCGAACGCCAGGTCGAAGCGTGTGCCGCCCATAGAATAGGATCGGGCAAAGGCTTCCAGAATGCGCGCATCGAGTTGCGCATCGTTCAAGTGGGTGGGCGAGATCACCAAGCGGGGCTGCGCGCCGAAGAAGACCAGCTCCAGCACATCTTCGGCATCGCCTTCGAGGCGCAAATTCCGAACAAGCGCAAGCGTGGTTTCGCGGGCCAGGGCCTGGGTCGTCGCGTAGCCGGCGACCGAGCCGCTTTGATCTACGAGGAGTGAGTAGCGCCGCGCCGGCAATTGCGGCACAAGCGTCTCGGCGTGCGCCGGCCGGATGAGCGTAAGCGCGCCAAGCGTCGCCAGCGCGCATGTCGCGGCCGCCAACGCCAGCGCCAGCACAATGCAGCCGATCAACCGGCATCCTGCGGCGCGTATTACGCCGCAAACGGTTCGAACCAGATCATCGAAGTCGTTCATCTGCACGCTCCTCGCCTTCGCCTCCAGCGCTCTTCCAAACGGAGCAAGCGCAGAGGCGAGGGCAAATACAACCCGGGATTGTGCAGATGGCCGGCGGGAGAGGTTTACCCGTTTGCGGGGGAAAGTTCTACCGGTGGCGCTCCATGCGCGCGCGCCAGTCGAGGTAATCCGCCAGCAGCGCGATCAGCGTCTCGCGATTGCCATCCTGGCGAAGGCGAAAGTATTCGCGCAGCTTGCGGTAGATGATGGTGCGCTTCTTAGCCGCAGCGCGCGGATCCATGTTCAACCGCATGGCAACTTGGTCGTTGGTGAGGAGAGGGTTCTCGACCAAGGCGATGGCCAAGCGGGCCTCGTCGGGTTGGAGATACTCGCCGAGAAACTTGGCCTTGCGCCCGCGCTCCTCCTCGTCAATCATCAGGCGTTGCTGGCGCACGGCCTGCATCGGATCATCGTAGACGACCAACGCAGTCATGGCCGGCGGGGTATTGCTCCAGCGAAGGACCGGCACCTCGATCAATTGGGCATCCCCCGAGTTGACGCAGTGGAGCGGCGACGGGCGCAGGCTCATGAACTCTGGCGTTGAGAACAGCAGCCACAGCCGGTCGTCGGCGTCGAACAGAATCTGTGCAGAGGCCATGCCGTAGATGGTCATGCCCTTGCGGCCGCCGGCCGCGTTGAAGTGGACGATGCGGCCGAGGCGCTTTTGCCGGGCGATCTCACGGTAGATGGTGGTGAAGACCGCTCCGGCCTCGGCTTCACTGTAGATGTCTTGCACCGGTCGGCCGTCGTGGATGATCGGCGCTTTGCGGTAGCTTTTGACCCGCCGGCCGTAGTAGCCGCTGGCCATCTCAGCGTCCAGGCGCGGCAACGCTTCGGCGATCCCGCGTTGGAGCGGATCCGTGTGGATGACCACGACTTCCTCGAAGATCAAATCCGGGTCACGGGCAAACAGCTCGTCGAGCGCAATGGTCACCACCTGAGGCTCGGTGCCCAGGGTGGCCACGAAGGCAGTCTGGCGAGCATGCTTGAGCATCGGTAGGGGACTATAGGTTACAAGTTGCCGGTTGCCGGTGGCTGGTCGCTAGTCGCTGGTTGCCGATCATCAATCATGAATCATCTGACCATCCCGCCAACCGGACGGTCTGCCCCATGCCCTGGGTGGTCTTGCGCCCGGTGCCGCAGAAGAAGGCATAGTCGGCCAGGCAGTTGAGCACCGCCACTGCATCATCATCGGACGCGGCAGCACCGACGACGATGTATTGCACCTTGCCAGCACAGCCGATCTGCAAGCCGTCGGGAAAGCGCATCGGCTCGCTGCGCAGGTCGAAGCGCGAGACGGCCACCGACCGGCGCAGCCAATCCAGCCAGTCTTCGGGGATGGTCAGGTGCGCCGGCGCAAAGGTGTTCCAGCGCCGGCGATAGCTGTCGAACACCAACTCGGGATCGGGCAGCGGATAGTCCATGCCCGCGGAACGGAAGCTCATCGGCGTGCGAAACTGTAGGGTGATCTGCCGGTCGCAGGCGGCGTCGGTCAGCAAGCGCTCGTATTCGGCGGCGACGATGGACAGGTCGTCGGCCAGGATGGGCAGGCGGCAGCCGAGGATGTCCACCTCCGGCCGGGCGCGGATGCCGGCTTCGAGCATCTCGAGCAGGCCTTCTTGCAGCAACGTGATGCGGAACGACGCCCAATCGCGGGACAAGAACAGCGGCGAGACGGTGAACGGCTTGGGGCCGTCGCCAGCGTCGAGCGCATGGGCGAACGCCGGGTTGCCGGCCTCCAGCCAGCGGAAGAAGTTGGCGTGCAAAGCGGGTACGGCGTTGCGCGGTAGCCGTTCGGCCACTTGCCGGCTGAGGGGAAGTTCAAGCGAGGCGGGCATGGCTCAGGGCGCAGACATATTCTCACACATACGGCGATAGTCTTGCCGGCTCCTCGTCTCTGGATGCGCCATGTAACCCCAATGCCAGCATCACGCCTCCAGCAAAGCAGCGCTACAAAAGCAGCGCCTGCAAGGCTCTAGAGCACCGTTGCGACGTCAAAGATGAGATTGGCCGACAGGCCATGAAAGGCAGCACCGAGGATGGGCCAGAACCGGGGGAATCGCTCATCAACGATGAGCAATGGGATGGGTATGGGTCAAGCCAGATCATGAAGTGCCCCTTGATGTCACCGAAGCACTCGCGCTTCGTCGCGCGGGGCCTGCAAGTTGATCACCTCGGCCACCTCGAACTGAGGAGGCAGGGCGTCCTTGACCTGCCGCAGACGAACGATTGTTGGGAAGTATCCCATGCGCCCATGCAGCTCGGCCAGCAGGCAAGCGGCGATGAAATTCAGGCTGGGCAGGTTGACCAGGATGCGTTCGGTCTGCCACTGTTGTGGGGTGAGGCCGATGCC
>JANWYN010000004.1 GCA_025055235.1 Candidatus Roseilinea sp.
CCGTCGTGAACAGTAATTGAATTGCCAAGCATGAAGATCGTCCTGCCGGTTCATCACTTTCCGCCGCGCTACACCGCGGGCGGCGAACAGTATGTGCACCGGCTAGCGCGTTGGCTGCAGGAGCATGACTGCGACGTCGAGGTCGTATGCCTCGAGTCCATCGAGACAGGCAAACCAGACAGAGTCGAAGCCTGGCTCGATCATTACGACGGCCTGCGCGTGTGGCGCTTGAGCTATGACTTGATGCGCGCACCGCAACGTAAGCGATGGACGTTCGATAGCGAACCGTTGCGCGCATGGTTCGCCGGTTACCTTCGCGATGCGCGCCCTGATGTAATCCACTTTCATGCCGGATACTTGCTGGGCGTCGGGCCGTTGTTCGAGGCAGCCAGCGCCGGTGTGCCGAGCGTCCTCACGTTGCATGACTACTGGTTCCTATGTCCGCGACACACACTGCTGCGCAGCGAGGGGACGCTATGTGAGGAGATCCCCGAAGATCCGGCCGGCTGCGCTTGGTGTCGCTACGCAGAAGAGCGACGATATCGCGTGACGATGAATCGCTTATCGCTCGGTTTGTTCGGCAAGGTCATGCAGGCAATTGGTTTAGAGAACGACAGTGCTTTGATCTCTGAGCGCCGTGCGCGCTTAGCGGAGGCGATTCGGCTGCCGCGGATGGTTATCTCGCCTTCGCGCTTCTTGGCGCGCTACTTCGAGGGCATCGTGGATCCAGAACGTCTACGCGTCGTGCGCTTTGGCTTTGATCTTGCGCGCTTCCGCGCTATACCTGCGCCGCCATCGGATGGCGCTGTTCGCATCGGCTACATCGGCCAGATCGCGCATCATAAGGGGGTGCATCTGCTGATCCGGGCGTTTAGATCGTTGAATCTAGGTGCACGCCAGGTCGAGTTGCACATCTACGGCAGCTTGAAGTCGAACCCAGCCTATGTCGCGCAACTTAAGTCGCTGGCCAGCGGTGACGCGCGCGTTCACTTCGAAGGGCCGTTCGAGAACGCGCGCGTTGCCGAGGTGATGAAGCGCCTGTCGGCGCTGGTCGTGCCTTCGATCTGGTTCGAGAACAGCCCACTGGTCATCTTGGAATCGCTCTCGGCCGGCACGCCTGTCATCACTGCGAATATCGGCGGCATGGCCGAACTGGTGCAGGATGGCGTGGACGGGCTGCACTTCGCCGCCGGCAGCGCGAGCCACCTCGCCCGCCAACTGCAGCGGCTGGTTGACGATCCAGATCTGCTCGCCCGGTTGCGGCAAGGCGCAGCCGCCTCGCCCGCGCCGCGCAGCATTGACGATGAGATGACAGACCTGATGTCAATTTATCGTGAACTAATTTGATACATACTGCACTGGCCGCGATTGTGGATACATAGCAGTTGTGCGACTATTTGATCAAGGGAGGATTACTCCGTGGATTCATTTGCTCCAAGAGTACCAGTTGCCCAGATTGGATGATGGTTGCTGCATTTGATGAGACCAGATGCAGATTTGACCAGTATCCGTCAGCATGAACTAATGGATTGAAATTGACGTAAAGCGATTTGCTTTCTGGATTCTAATAGGGGAGATCCAATTAAACATGGCACAAACTGAGCATAGCTTTGACAGCATTACTTTTTGCGTTGGTGCCATGTTTATCTGTTGTCTGTAAGGACAACTTGTGCAAGGAAGGATTGGCATCATATGAGCAATATCCTAGTGACAGGTGGTGCGGGTTTCATTGGCTCCCACGTGACAGAGGAGCTTCTAAAGCGCGGTCATAATGTTGTCGTACTAGATGACATGAGCGGTGGATTCGCAGACAACGTAGCAGCAGGTGCAAAGTTGGTTGTTGGAAGCATAAATGACGTTGACCTAGTAAATACGCTATTTGAACACGAAAAGTTCGACTACGTGTATCACTTGGCAGCCTATGCCGCAGAGGGTTTGAGCAGCTTTATCAAGCGCTTTAATTACACCAACAACTTAATGGGCAGCATCAATCTGATCAACGCAGCGGTCAACTACAACGTGAGGTGTTTTGTATTCACTTCGTCAATCGCTGTGTATGGATCTAATGCTGATCTACCGCTGCGCGAGGAAGCCCAGCCGCATCCAGAGGATTCCTACGGTGTTGCCAAGCTGGCGGTTGAACACGAATTGTTCGTTAGCAAGCATATGTTTGACCTGAACTACATCATCTTCCGCCCGCATAACGTGTATGGTGAGCGACAGAACATCGGTGATAAATATCGTAACGTTGTAGGTATCTTCATGAACCAAATCCTGCAAGGCAAGCCGATGACCGTGTTCGGCGATGGCACACAAACGCGCGCCTTTAGCTACATCCGCGATATGTCGCCGATTATGGCTGAGGCAATTGATTGTCCGGAGGCGTATAACCAGGTGTTCAACATTGGTGCTGATCAGCCGTACACTATCAATGAACTGGCCAAATGCGTCGCACAAGCAATGGGGGTTGAGCCAAACATCTGCTATTTGCCAGCGCGTAACGAGGTAATGCATGCCTATTCATCGCATGAGAAGATTGAACGGGTGTTCGGCTCGCGACCAAAAACTTCTCTCCAGGAAGGCTTGGCAAAGATGGCCGAATGGGTAAAGCGGCATGGAGCACGCCAAAGCAAGAAGTTTGAAAGCATTGAGATTGAGAAGAATTTCCCGAAGGCTTGGCTATCGTGACTGGAGCTGGAAGGAGACGTCTGTACAAGGAACTATGTTGCAACCGAAGGTCGCTGCTGTGATTCTGAACACAAACCGCCGCGATGACACGCTGGCGTGTCTAGAGACGTTGCGCCGAAACGATTATCCAAATCTTGCCATCCTCGTGCTCGATAATGCCTCTACCGATGGGTCGGTGGAGGCCATCCGGTCTGCGTTCCCCAACGTCGAAATCATCTCCTTGAAGGACAACCGTGGCTACGCTGGCAATAACAACGTAGGCATATCAGCAGCGCTTGCGCGAGGCGCTGAGTGGGTGCTCGTATTAAATGAAGATACGTTACTAGCGCCTGATTGCATCTCGCTGCTGGTGGCAGAGGGTGAACGAGATTCGCGCATTGGCATTGTTGGGCCGATGGTGTATCACGCTGACGAGCCGAACGTGATTCAGTCTGCCGGTGGATGGATGGATGAACGATGGCAGGCTGGGCATATCGGACAAAACGAGACTGATGTGGGTCAGTTTCCTTATCCTCGCGACGTGGCTTGGGTATCAGGATGTGCCATCATGGTGCGTAGCTCAGTGATCAATCAGGTAGGCATGCTCGATGAACGCTTCTTCTACTATTGGGAAGAGACGGAGTGGTGTGTGCGGGCACGTCAGAAAGATTGGCGTATTGTGCACGTGCCTGCCGCAAAGCTCTGGCACAAAGGCGTCAAGCGCGACTATCGTCCTGCGCCTAGTGTGGCGTATTACGGAGTGCGCAACCACTTCATGATGCTAGCTAAGCACCATGCTCCGCCAACTGCGTGGCTAAGCGCTTGGGCGCAGACCCTACGTACTCTAGCGTCATACACCATCAGACCTAAATGGCGCGACAAACGTGCACATCGCGATGCGATGTGGCGAGGTACGGTGGACTTTTTGCAAGGACGTACCGGCAAAATGCCAACGCGATGAGCCGCTGGATACTCACATGAGGATCGGCATTGACGCCCGCTACTTGTCTCACGGCCTGGTCGGCGGTATCAACACTTTCTTAAAGAACTTGATCCCGGCTCTGATCGAGGCGTCGCGCGGCCATCATCGTCTATATCTCTATGCCGATACCAAGCGCCCGTTCGACCTGGCCGGTGATGGGCAGACGCTGCCGGATCATGTCGCATTGCGGCTGCTGCCGTATCGAAATCCGCTGTCGTCGTTGCGCAACGATTTTTTATTGAGCCGCGACATGCGGCGAGATGGGCTGGACGTTTACCATTTCGTTGGCAACTATGGGTTTGGCCCGGCCGGCGCGACGGCGCTCACCATTCACGACGAGATCAACCTGATGCCGCTGTCGGAGATCATACGAGGGCATCCAAAGAAGCCCAAAACGATCGTAATGATGACTTATCTGCACCTGGCCACGCGCGCTGCGGCACGCCGGGCTGATCTCATCATCACGATTTCTGACTATTCGAAGCGCCGGATCGCGCATTACGGCGCCCTCGATCCGGTCAAGATCGTCGTGGTGCATCACGGTTGCCCTGCCGACGTGAAACGCATCGAGGACGCGTTGGCGCTGGCCAAAGTGCGGGAGCGCCTTGGCCTATCGAAACCGTTCATCCTAGCGGAGGCGTTTAAGAATCCGGATGTCATCGTGCGGGCATGGCGGGCGCTGCCGGCCAAGGTGCGCGACGCGCGTCAGATCGTTTTCTTCTCGCGTTCGCCCCAGGTGCTGCCTGTGGTGCACGAAGCGATCAACGCTGGATGGGCCAAGCTCTTCGTGCGTGTGACGCGTCCAGACTTGTCGGCGTTGTATAGCATGGCGGAGGCGTTCGTCTTCCCATCCTGGATCGAGGGTTTTGGCATGCCCCTGGTCGAAGCGATGACCTGTGGTGCGCCGATCATCGCCTCTGACCGTGGCGCCATCCCCGAGGTCGTGGGCGATGCCGGCCTCCTCATGGATGCCGAGGATGACCGAAAGCTAGCCGAGCATTTGATGCGCCTGTTCCAGCAGCCTGAGGAGCGCGAGCATCTACGCCGGCTTGGGTTCAAGCGGGCGGAGATGTTTACATGGCAGCGGGCGGCTCAGGGCTACCTGGAGGCCTATTTACGAGTGGTGAGCCATTCCGTTGCGGAGCGCCGGCCCGTCCTGACTTCATCTTTGTGAAGCGTGAGGGGCACTGGGCATCAAGATCGTCGAATCCCTGTCGCTCGAACTTAGGTGAGCTGATGAGAGTGTTGTTCCTTTCGAGCTGGTATCCATATCCGGCCGACAACGGGTCGCGGCTGCGCATCTATCACTTGCTGCGCCAACTCTCGTCGCGACACGAGATCAGTCTCATCTCGTTTACAGATGAGCCGGTCAGCGATGATCGCCTTCGCGCAATGCGCGCGCTGTGCGCAGAGGTGAAGACGGTACAGCAGCGCCGCTTTAAGCCCGGGCGCCTCAAGGCGATACTGGGATTCTTCTCCACGCGGCCGCGCTCCGTCGTAGATACCTACACCGAAGAGATGACGCAAACCGTCCTGCGCGAAGCGACGCGGTTCCGACCCGACGTCGTCGTCGCTTCGCAGATGGATACGGCGCCCTACGCGCGTCGGCTCGATGCCAGGCGCGTGCTGGACGAGGTCGAGGTGACCGTGCTCTACGAAGCCTATGCCCGTGCGCGCTCGAAGCTGAGGCGATTTCGCGCCTGGCTAACTTGGCAGAAGCTGACCGCCTACTTGCGGAGCTTACTGTATGACTTCGACGGGTATACCGTCGTTTCAGACGCGGAGCGCCGGCGGGTGATTCAAGCGACGGCGACAAGGACGCCGGTGGCTATTGTGCCGAACGGCGTGGATGTTGAAGTCTGTGCGCGCATCGTTGCCCAGCCTAAGCCGGATACGCTCATTTACAGCGGCGCGTTGACCTACGGCGCGAACTTCGATGCGGTGAACTACTTCCTGCGCGAGATTTTCCCGCTGATTCAGGCGAAGCGGCCTGGTGTCAAATTGTTCGTCACCGGTAAGCTCGATGGCGTGAACCTGGATGTGCTGCCGCGCAACGACGGCGTCGTCTTCACCGGCTACCTCGACGACGTGCGGCCACGCATCGCGCAGAGCTGGGTCAGCGTCGTGCCGCTGCGCATTGGTGGCGGCACACGGCTGAAGATTCTGGAGTCGCTGGCCTTGGGCACGCCGGTCGTCGCGACGTCGAAAGGTGTGGAGGGGTTGGACTTCGAGGCCGGACGCGAGTTGTGTATCGCCGATGCGCCATCTGAGTTTGCGAATCAGGTGGTGCGTTTGCTCGAAGATCATGCGTTGCGCGAGACGCTGAGCCTGGCTGGCCGGCGGGCGGTCACCGCTCGATACAATTGGTCGGCGATTGGGCAATCGTTTTGTGATTTCCTAGAAGGGATTGTGCAGGGGGAAGGGGCAAGGGAGTATGAGCCAGTTCACGCTTGATTGGAGGCATAGTCGAAGCCGCGGGTTGCGTTACATCGCGCTTGTGATTGTGCTCGGTTTGTCTGCTATTTGTGCCTACCTCGTTGTCGAGAGCCATTTTGACCCTGCCTTCCTACTGGCCGGTCTTGCAGCAATCGCTGCGGGTGGGCTGATCTATCGGCTTGGCCGGTTCGAGTATGGGTTGCTCGCCGTGTTGCTGGCTGCAGGGCTCGTCAACTTCTTCACGCTGCCGACCGGCCGAGATAGCCGTGTCGTGATTAGCCTAGCAATCTCTCTGTTGTTGCTGGCGATTTGGGGCTATCAGCTCGTGTTTGCCAACGTCACTCATGTGCGCCTACGCCCCTCGCCGATCAACAAGCCGCTCCTTGCATTTGTCAGCGTGAATATCATCGCTTATGCGTGGAGCCAACTCATGCGCGACCCGATCTTGTATGTCTGGCCTTCCTTCCCGGTGGTGCAGGTAGCCGCGCTTATTGTGAATATCGCCTTGCCATTAATGGCATTGCTAGTGGTCAATAAAGTCAAAGAAGTGAAATGGCTGAAGTGGATGACGGCCATCATCATCGGTCTTGGCACGCTGAATATCGTATCGCAATTGTTCAACTTGCCGACTGTTGTCCTGATTCATAATGGATCGCGTGGCATCTTCGGTTCTTGGGTTGTGATAGTGGCATATGCGTTGGTGCTCTTCCAACCTAACATGAAACGTTGGCAACGAGTGGCATTGCTCGTCCTGATCGCTGCATCCATCTATTTCTACTTCTTCAGGAATCGTCTGTGGCTATCAGGGTGGTTGCCGATGTTTGTCGGTATCGGCGTGCTCACCTTCTTCCGCTCGCGACGACTCTTCGTTGTGTTTTGTATAGGGCTATTAGTCATCGCATTCGATCGCCTCGACGATTTATACAAGACCATCATCTTAGCTAATGTAAATGAGGGTGGTTTAGAACGCCTAGAACTTTGGGAGAAGAATATCCAACATGTGCTCAATCACCCGATATTTGGCATGGGTCCGGCCGGCTACGCGGTTTACAACATGACGTACCATCCCGAGGATGCGCGTTCTACGCATAACAACTATTTTGATGTGCTTGCGCAGTCAGGGATCATCGGGCTCATGCTGTTTGTAGCACTGCTGAGTATGTTTGTCCGCATTTGTTGGCAAACGCAGCGTCTGCTCCAAGGTCGTCGAAACTTCGAAGAGGCTTTTGCGAATGCAGCCTTCGCCGGCTGCCTTGCGGCGATGGTCGCGATGATGCTTGGTGACTGGGTGTTGCCTTTCGCCTACAACCAGACGATCTCCGGCTTCGATAACGCTGTTTTCACTTGGATGATGCTCGGCGGAGGCGTCGCGCTATATCACCTCGTGACTGCCTCGCGCTCCGACTCGCCCCGAGCGCTTCCGGTTCAACACAATTGAGATGCCCACACTTGTTTCGATAATCATTCCTACCTACAACTACGGCCATGGCGTGGCCGAAGCAATAGACTGCGCCCTAGGGCAGACTTATCCCCACGTCGAGGTGATTGTTGTGGATGATGGTTCGTCAGACAACACTCGCAACGTGCTCGCTAAATACGGCAACCGCATCAAAGCGATTCACAAAACAAATGGAGGGGTATCTACTGCGCGCAACGTCGGTTTCGAGGTTTCGCAGGGTGAGTATCTGCTCTTTCTTGACAGCGACGACTTGATTCCCCTAGATAAGCTCGCGAGGTTGGTATCCGCGATGAAGTCGCAGCCGAGCTGGGGAATGGTTTATTCAGCCTGGCAGTGCGTAGATGAAACAGGGCAGCGCATACTCAGTGAGGTGCGCCATCGTAAGCAAGGGCGGCTACTTCGTGACTTGCTCCTTCGTGTCGTGACCATGCCGCCCGGCTGCGTGCTGATTCGGCGGGCGTGCTTGCAGCGGGTTGGGTTGTTTGACCCCCAGTTGTCTGCTGCTGCGGATATTGATTTGTGGATTCGCGTTGCGCATGCCGGCTATGCGATCGGATATGTAGATGAGTTCCTGTTTCAGTATCGCATCCTAGGCAACAGCATGTCACGCAATATAGATAAGATGGCGCAGGATGATCTGCGGCAGCTCGACAAGTACTTCTCACGCGACGATATTCCCGACAACATACGTGCACTGGAAGACCGGGCGCGCGCTTCAATCTATTACAACTGGGCGTTGCGATGCTTCCATTCCGAACGAATCGAGGAGGGCCAACAGCACATTCGTGAGGCGATTCGCCTTTGCCCATCGCTTAGCCGCGACAAAGGGTGGCTGCTGAATTTGCTTGGGGGATATGCGAATGATGCTGAGGTGCGCACGCCTGAACGGATGCTTTCGACGGTTATGGACAATCTCCCGGACGAAGCGGTCACTTTGAGGTCACTTCGACGAGCCGCCTTTGCCAGCTATCACATTGCAGCGATCTTTACAGCCTATGAAAATGGACGATTGGCCGATGTTTTGCCGCACGTCATGCCGTCCATCCTGGGCCGTCCGCGAATTCTGGCGAACCGCGGTTTCTTGGCAATCTGCTTACGCGCCTTGTGGAGAGGTATCAGATGTGATTGGCGTGTGCGACGCTTTGACAATTCCGTGTCTGTCGGGCGCACGTCAGGATCAGCCTGACGGTGAGTCTCAGGTCTGATTCGATCCACATGCGCAGCCACCGCTCTTTACGCATCGCCTACGTGGTGCAAAATCCGACTTTCGATCTGGTGACTGAGTCACCGGCGATCGCGATCACTGTAAAAAATGTAGTGCGCAGCCTTCAAGCGGCCGGACATCATGTGGATTATTATGACCTACGTGGGCGTTGTGTAAGTCGCGTGTCAGACATGTCTGCGCCTGAGCGGGCTTCACCCGTATCATTAGGCATCACAGGAACTACGCCGTTTTGCATTGTCGAGAGCATTATCCGCCGTTGCCAGCAGATAATGAGATGGCGCTACCTGGCTTTATTCGACAGCGCCCGGTTCTACGATGCGAGCCTGCAAGCTTTGGAAGGCTACGACGTATGCCATGAACACAATAGCGTGCTTAGCGTCGGCGCAGCCTTGGCTTGTGAGCGTATAAATATTCCCTACATCATCACAGTAGATGCTGACCCGATTTTGGAACTAGAGGTGCAGGGCACTCCGCTCCGAGGATTGCAATCGGCGCTAGCCCATTGGGAAGCCCGGCAAACATATCGCATTGCGCGCCGAGTGCTTTGTCTTTCAGAAGCCACTCGAAAGCGGTTGATCGAGTATTGGAAGGTGTCGGCGGATAAGATCATCGTGCTGCCGCTAGCGGCCGATGTTGATTTATTCGGCCAACAGTTCGATGTATATGAAGTGCGTCGCTTGCTCGGTTTAAGGGATGAGCCCGTGATCGGCTTTGTGGGCAGCTTTCAAATGTGGCACGGGTTGGAAGATCTTGTTGCAGCATTTGCTCGGGTTCGTGAAAGCTTTCCGCACGCGCAGTTGCTGCTTGTTGGGGATGGCCCTGGACGTGCCAAAGTGGAAGATCATGTGCGCAAACTGAACTTAGATAGCGCCGTCACTTTCACCGGGCGTGTGGGATATCGAGACATTCCGCGTTATTTGGCCGCCATGGATGTAGTCACGGCACCTTACCCGCAGCTTGGGCGGGAGATGTGGTTCTCGCCACTCAAGCTCTATGAGTATATGGCGGCAGGCAAAGCGATCGTCGCCACGCGTTGCGGACAAATTGTCGAAGTGATTCAGGATGGAACTACTGGACTCCTTGCCGATCCAGGCGACGTCTCCGCCTTTGCGCATGCGGTTTGCCAGGTGATTGCCGATCCGAACTTGCGTCGCATGCTTGGCGCAAATGCTCGTCGCCAGGCGAAAGATCGGCATTCGTGGGCACACCTGGCCAGAAGCATCGAGGAGATTTACTACAATGTGATAAGCTCCGTTTAGGACTGTACTTCTCGAGTAAGGGGGAAAGAGCGATGCGCTGGCTATATGACCATCTTGCGCCGCCCGTCATCAGACGCAAGATCTACACAGCTCACGCGAGACGCTATGTGAGTGAATTTGCGGAGAGGGAACTTCAATTTGAAGAAGCTATCCCTTGTGTGGAACTGGGCGTTGAGCACATTGCCAACTTACAAGTGTTGACCAGTCGTGAAGCGATGATCTCGCGCCTTCCTTCCCAGGGCGTTGTAGCTGAGTTAGGTGTGTGGCGAGGAGATTTCTCTGCGCAAATTCTATCAATCACGCAACCTTCAAGGCTATACCTAATTGATCCTTGGGATTTGTTAGAGCCAGCAGCAAAGAAATACGCAGATTTCGTACAACAGAGATTCGAAAAGGAGTCGTTAGCAGGGCAAGTAATCATTCGGCGCGGATACTCTGTTGCAGTACTTGAAGATTTCGACGACCATCACTTTGATTGGGTCTATATTGATTCGGATCACACTTATGAGACCACCAAAAAGGAGCTAGAGGTGTGTAGAGTCAAAGTCAAACCGGGAGGCATTATCGCGGGCCACGATTACACCAAAGGAGACTGGAAAGCAAATGGTGCGGTATGGCGTCGTTGAGGCGGTGAATGAGTTTTGTGTGCGCCACAACTGGCGGATGGTTATCTGACCAACGAGACTCATCGCCATCTTAGTTTTGCTTTGCAGGAGATGTAGAGAACTTCGTCATAATGAACAGACTCTGGTTGTTGAGCACATTGGTAATTGGCTCGCTAATCTTCACGGCGGTTCCCCTGTCGGCTCAAACTACCGGCTGGTCGTCGCCGGTTCAGCTTTCAGAGACGGGACAGTTCTCATGGTTTCCCGACATCGCCGCCGATCAGTCGGGTCAAGTGCATGTAGTCTGGGCGTCTTTTATCACCGGATATGACGCTGTCATGTATACAACATCAAAGAATGGTCTCGATTGGACTCGTCCCACCGATATCTTGGCCCTACCTTACACCGGTGCAGCTACGAGGCCAATCATTTCATTCGATTTTCATGGCTACGCCCATTTGGTTGGTCGGAATGATAATAAGATGGTTTACTACCGGGTGCCGGTCCATGACCTACAAGCCCTGCCCCGTTGGCCACCGGAAAGAGATATGAGCCAACTCGGCGGAGCCTACTTCTCTGGAATCTCAGTTGGGCCCGATGGCCGGCTCCATTTCATCTTTACAGAAAATCCTCTTGCGGAGGAGTGCCTGACTTGTTATTCGATTTTCTACCGTCAATCGCGCGATGGGGGAATTTCATGGACGAGCCCGATTATGCTCACGCCGGTGGGCAATGGCGCGATCAAGCCTCAGATCTTGGTGAGCCGAAATGGTGACTTGCACTTGGTCTGGGATGCTGGGCGCGGCGGTGGTTTAGCGCAGGTCACCGGAAGCACCCAGGTAAGCTACGCGGCTTCGCGCGACGGTGGCAAAACCTGGTCGGAACCGATTGAATTTTCGGGCAGCTCGGCTGGCTATCCGGGGAGTAGCGGTCGGTTTATCACTGTTGGAGAAGATGGTGGAGGGAAATTGGTAGTCGTTTGGTTAAAGCTCCCCGATGATGTGCCTCACTATCAGGTCTCTAGTGACGGAGGCCTAAACTGGTCAGCGCCTGCGCCATTGCCTGGCGTATTCGGAATTTGGAGCGTAATCGAGTCTGGACTGGACACTTACTCCATGGCCACCGATAGTGCAGGTCACATTCACTTGGTCATGGTCGGCCGTTTAGACCGTGGTACTAGGTTGCCAAGTCTGCTGCACCTCATCTGGGACGGATCGTCGTGGTCGGAGCCCGCAGTAATCTTCGCTCCGCTGGATTTCACCCCTGTTTGGCCACGCATCGCGATCGGTCTAGGTAATCAGTTACACGTAACCTGGTTCACGGCCAACAACATATTTGGCACCGATGCGGCCGATGCTGATTTTAGGATCTGGTATGCGCGAAGATCTATATCTGCTCCCGCCATTCAGCCAGTGGTTTATCCGGCATCCACGCCATCTCCGCTGCCCACTGCGACGCGTCCTGCGTTGCAAAACGTGTCTACACCTCCACCAGTTGATCCATCGCCGGCTGAAATCACTTTCAACGCCATGAAGACAGAAGTGGATGACTATGGACTGATCGTGCTGAGCGTAGCGCCGATCATACTGCTCTTCTTCGCGCTGTTGCTCTATCGTCGTCGCAGGTGAAGCTATGGCTGCACCGGATGTTGCCATCGTCGTTATCAACTGGAATACGCGTGATTTGCTGTTGCGCTGCATCCAGTGCGTGTACGACGAGTGCGCCGGCTTATTGCTGGAAGTGATCGTCGTGGACAATGCGTCGCGTGACGACAGCGTTCTCGTATTGCGAGAACGATTTCCACAGGTGCACATTATCGAAAATCATGAAAATGTTGGCTTCGCGCGCGCCAACAACCAGGGAGTGCGCGCGTCCAACGCCCCGTATGCTTTGCTGCTCAACAGTGATGCCTTTTTGACAGAGGGTGCGTTGCAGGTCATGCTCGACCTGATAAGGCGTGAACCCCGAGCCGCGCTGGTTGGCGCGCAATTACGCAATGCCGATGGCAGCTTTCAAGCATCGCATACGCCCTTCCCAAATCTATGGCGGGAGTTCTTGATCCTGTCTGGCATCGGTCGTGCGTTGAAGGGGCCTTGGTATCCCAGCCGGCGCAATGAAGTGGCGAAAGGTCCACAGATAGTTGACTACGTAGACGGGGCGTGCATGTTAGTTCGGCGCGACGTATACCTGCAACTGGGAGGGCTCGATGAGGAATATTTCATGTATTCCGAAGAGGTGGATTTGTGCCTGCGTCTCAAGCAGCGCGGCTGGCAAGTGTGGTATCAGCCGGCAGCCCAGGTGGTTCATCTCGGGGGCGCAAGTAGCGCGAGCCGGCGCGTAGAACGAGAGAGGGAGATGTATCGCAGCCGGTTGCGGTTCTACCGCAAACACTACGGCGCTTTCAGCGCAAGGGTCTTTAAGCTGCAGCTCTTCGCACTCACTGCAGTAAAGTCAGCCGTCCATAGCATCAGAAGGCTGGCCACACGAGGGCACGCTGGTCGCAGGACAGTACCTTTACGCGACATCTTGGTCTTATAACCTGAGACGCATTCTCCTTAACGGCGTTGGAAATCTCCCTACGAGCGAGTGATGGAAACGTTACGGCAAGAACTCCTTTCGCGCACCCCGTTGCAGTCAGACGAACCGTCTCATCTCCGCGAACTCATTGAGGCGCGCGATCTGCTATTCATCTGGGTGAGGCGCGAATTCCGCGTGCGTTACAGCCAGTCGGTGATGGGGGCAGCGTGGGCGGTACTTCAGCCGTTGGCCTTGATGGCGATCTTCAGCCTGGTCTTCGGCTTTGTGTTGCGAGTGCCCACAGAGGGAGTGCCTTATCCCGTCTTCAGCTATGTGGGCTCCTTGGCGTGGACATTCTTTGCCGGCGCGCTTACCTTCGCGATTCCCAGCCTGGTGAACAACATGTCGCTGGTCAGCAAAATTTACTTCCCGAGAGAAATTTTGCCCCTGTCGGCTGTGCTGGTGTGTTTAGTAGACTTCGTCATTGCCGCGGTGCTTTTGATTCCGCTGATGTTGCTGAGCGGCGTCGAACTACGCTGGACGATTGCTTTGCTTCCATTGATCGTCATCATCCAGGTCCTGCTCAGCTACGGGTTGAGTTTGATCGGCTCGGCGGTGAACGTTTTCTTCCGTGACGTGCGCTTCGTCATCCCGCTCGCGCTACAAATCTGGCTATACGCTTCTCCAGTGATCTACCCGGTTAGCGCAGTGCCCGAGTCTTTGCGCACTGTCTACTTCCTGAATCCGATGTCAGTGCTGATTGACTCCTACCGCCGCGTCATCCTCTTTGGACAATTACCGGATTGGGGATGGTTGGGCTTCACAGCAATCGTCTCAATCGCGGTTTTGATCCTAGGATATGGCTTCTTTAAACGTGCCGAGAGCCGGTTCGCAGATTTGATTTGAGGGGTTGAAAGTGATTGTTATTGAATTCGAAAACGTGTCGAAGTGTTATCAGTTGGGCGCAGGGCGTTCCAACTTGCGTGAAGCGATCGCGCATGGCGTGCGCAAGCTGTTCGACTCGCGGCGCAGTCAGGCGCGACAAGCGGAGCCTTTCTGGGCAGTCAAGGACGTTAGCTTTCAGGTAGAACAGGGCGAGGTCCTGGGCATCATCGGCCACAATGGCGCTGGCAAGAGCACCCTGCTCAAGCTGCTCTCTCGCGTGACCCTGCCGACCAGCGGCCGCATTCGGCGGCGCGGCCGTATGGCAGCGTTGATCGAATTAGGCGCCGGCTTCCATCCGGAATTGTCTGGGCGCGAGAACATCTATCTGAACGGCGCGATCCTTGGGCTCAAGCGACGCGAGATCGAAGCGAAGTTCGACGACATCGTGGAGTTCGCCGAGCTGGGGCCCTTCATAGATACGCCGATCAAGCGCTACTCATCCGGCATGTATGTGCGACTGGCATTTGCCGTTGCAGCCCATGTGCAGGCCGACCTGTTGCTCGTGGACGAGGTGCTCTCCGTCGGCGACGGTGCGTTCCAGAGCAAATCGCTGGCGCGCATGCGCGAGCTGCGCGACAACGGCGCAACGATCATTTTCGTCTCTCACCAAATGGCTGCTGTGCAGTCCTTCTGCAGCCGGGTGCTGTTGATGGATCATGGACGGCTCATCATGTCGGGCAAGCCGGCGGAGGTAGTCGAGCGGTATGAGCAGATACAAGAAGTTGCGCGGCGCGACTACTTCCTCAAAGCAAATGCATCGCTTATCAGGGACGGCGCGATCCAAAATGGCGCGGGTTATGCGCCCGAAGCGGACGCGTATGAAGCGATCTGGAAAGTCGAATTGTTCGACGGCAGCGGCCATCCCACTAATGTGCTGCAGCAGCGTGGCGCTGATTTGATCGTCAGGTGTCACTACTGTATCCCACGTTCGCACAGCATCGGTGTACCCATATTCTCGATTCAGATTCGCCGGAAATCCGATGGATTGGTCTGTTGTTCGCCCTGGACGAGCGATCCGCAGCAGTCCGGCCTGTGCGGGCGTGGCGCATTCGAGGCGCGTATCAGAAATGTGATGCTTGCACCAGATGCTTACGTAGTCGAGGCTAGAATTTATGACTATCTCTCCAGCCGCCAGCCGGTTGTCAGCGATCCGGTGCCGTTGTTGGTTCCGGGCGATCCTGTTCCCGAGGATGGTATCTATGCGCCTGAGACAGTATGGTCGCCGCAGACTCCCTTGCCTGTTGCGCATGAACGCGGGCGTTTGGATGGATCTTGATACGCGAAACGATCTCTCCTCCAGCTGGGCGGTCTTCGCAGGTCATTGCTCGGCAATCGTGGCGATACGCGGAGACTTCGAAGCGCGATCTGCGGCTGGATTTTCTGCGTGGTTTCGCGATCCTAGTGCTCATCATAGATCACGTCTTAGTCACCGACTCTTGGTTTCACGGGATTTCAGGCAACGCCGAATTCATCATCTCGGCGGCCGAACTGTTCTATGCGATTTCCGGCGTTGTAGTCGGCATGGTTGCCTCCCGCCAGGCAGAGTCTGTAGCGATTCGGCGCAGTTTGCGACGTACATGGGAGTTGTATCTCGCTACTATCAGCATTGCTCTCTTCTTCCTCACCGTTGCATGGTTGACCGACCTGCGCATGTGGGATTACGCCTGGCGCGCTATGGATGCGTCGCTGAACTCATACGAGTTCACCGCCAGAGCGCTTTAAATATCGACCCTGGAGTCGAGCTTCAATGGGAGTGGGATCCTGGCTCAATATGTGATCTACATGTTGCTTGCGCCTTTAGCGATCCTGGCTTGCGCTGACGGCAAGGCTTGGTTGGTCATTCTAGGTTCTGTGCTCGTGTATGTAATCAGTTGGCTGAATCCGAGCGCGACTGTGACGTCTATTGCGAGCGCGTTCTCGCTTCATCGGTGGCAACCGCTTTTCTTCATTGGACTGGTGATTGGCTATCACCGCGGCAAGCTGGCGTCCTGGGTTGCGAATCGGCAGTGGCAGTATGCATTGGCGGCAGGAGTTGGCATAGTAGCATTGTTCTTCGTCAGCCCACATATTGTCGGCTACCCGCTTTGGCCTAACTTTCAAGAGCGGCTGGGGCGCCCATTGCGTCTGGTGCTGGTCTCTTTATATTTGCTTCCTATTCGTTAGTCACACGGTTATGGAAGCCATTGAATACTATCCTTGGATGGTTATTGATACGATTGGAGCAAGAGGCGCTTTGGTGTTTCAGTGCACACTTAGTGGTGATTTTGCTACTCTACAACTTGCCTTTCTTTCGAAATGATGTGAGCATCTGGATAGGAACGCTGTGGCACGGAATCGCGATTGCATTAGTTTTTGCCTCTCTACATACGTGATGCGATTCTGAGGCTATGGCCTGGTTTGAAGGGCAAGTACAAACAGATTGTGATGGTTGCGCCGGCAATTCTGGCGTGGATGGCTATTCAGTTCGCCGGTTGGCTTGGGATGGGCATGCTTTTGCAAAAGTTGTAGATAATTGTGATTCCAGATGCTGTTGGCATGGTTCACTACACGTGACGAACCGAGCCGGCGCGACGGTGACATGCGTCTTTCAGGGAAGAGGCATAGAGTTATATGGGTGAATGAGCCGTTCCGGCGGGCGCATAGAGGTGCTTTTAGATCGGCAATCCTACGGTGAGTATGGTTTGCAGTACTCGGGGCTGGATGCCAATCGTGTGCGCCTTTTTGCGGTAGATGGCCTTACATTTGGGGAACATGAATTGACGATCATCGCGAAAACGAGCGGCGAAGCAGCGATTGATTATTAAGAATCGCGCCTTGAGACCGGAATCGTCTATTGCAGAGTGGACAGGGTGTGCAACTCCTTCTCGAGGAGCCAGTGGAATCAACTCTCTGTAGACTGCAAAGGATTGAATTGATTTAATGTAGGCGCGTGGTGTTCCCGATGGAACACGCGATTCACGCTGCAGAAAGCTTTCTGAGAGCCGACTAATGCATTAGATAGCCCAAACGAGGACGTATAGGCAGACTCATGACGTTCAAGACGCTCACACTTGATCAATCTCGGCAGCTTCAAGCGAAGGCTCATCGCCTCATCCCCGGCGGCTGCCATACTTATGCCAAAGGCGATGACCAGTATCCCGAATTAGCGCCTGGATTCATCGTGCGTGGCCAAGGCTGTCACGTCTGGGACGCCGACGGCAACGAATATATCGAGTACGGCATGGGTCTGAGGGCTGTAACGCTTGGTCATGCATATCCATCGGTGGTCGAGGCGGCCTACAAGCAGATGCTGCTGGGCACGAATTTCATCCGCCCGGCACCAATCGAGGTGGAATGCGCTGAGCGTTTGCTCGGCTTCATTCCTGCCGCCGATATGGTCAAGTTCGCTAAGGACGGCTCGACGGTCAACACGGCGGCGATCACGCTGGCGCGCGCCTACACCGGCCGGGATATGATCGCCGTGTGCGCCGACCATCCCTTCTTCTCCTACAACGACTGGTTCATCGGCACCACCCCGTTGGACGCCGGCATTCCGAAAGTCATCAAGGAGCTGACGGTCACCTTTCGCTACAACAACATAGACAGCGTCAAGGAGCTGTTCGAAAAGTATCCAGGTCGTATTGCATGCCTGATCATGGAGCCGGCCAAGAATGACGACCCGAAAGACGGCTTTCTGCACAAGACGCGTGAGCTGTGTCACCAGAACGGCGCGCTATTCATCCTCGATGAGATGATCACCGGCTTCCGCGTGCACAACGGCGGCGGCCAGGGGTTGTTCGACGTCGAACCGGACCTTTCCACCTGGGGCAAGGCGTTGGCCAACGGCTTCGCGCTCTCGGCGCTGGCCGGCAAGCGCGAGATCATGGAGTTGGGCGGGCTTCATCACAACAAGGAACGCGTGTTTCTGCTCTCCACTACTCACGGCGCAGAGACCCATGCCATGGCCGCGGCGATCGCGACGATGAACGTGTACGAGAACGAACCCGTGGTCGAGCACCTGTATCGTGTGGGTGAACGGCTGAGAAGAGGCGTCAATCAGGCCATTGAGGAATACAACTTACAAGGCTACGTGGCCGTGCTGGGACGACCGTGCAACCTGATGTTCGCCACCCGCGATCAGAACAAAAAGGATTCGCAGGCCTTTCGCGCGCTTTTCATGCAAGAGCTGATCCGGCGCGGTGTGATCGGGCCATCGTTCATCGTCAGCTACTCGCACACAGATGCGGACATTGACTTTACGATCGAGGCGGTCGCGGGTGCATTGAGGGTGTATCGGCAAGCGCTGGAAGATGGGGTGGAGCATCACCTAGTGGGACGTCCGTTGAAGCCCGTGTATCGTCGTTACAACTAATTAAGTTGCCGTCATGCCTAAGGTATCTATCCTTATTGCAACCTACAATCGCGCAGATCTTTTGCCTGCTACGCTGGATAGTGCCCTGACGCAAACTTATCGCGATATCGAAGTGATTGTGAGTGACAACGCGTCCACAGACAATACGCCTGAACTCATGCAGACCTACGTTGCGCGTGATCCAAGGGTGAAATACATCCGAAGGTCCGTCAATGAAGGGCCTATAGTGAATTACCATACGGCTCTGAAGGTTGCAACGGGCGATTACATCGCGTTCTTGGATTCTGACGATCTCTTTCATCCAACTAAGATTGAGCGCCAGTTAGAGTGTTTCAATGCTCGACCCTTGGACATGGGTTTGGTGCATACGCATTTTTACTATATTGACGGGCTGGGTAGGCCGACTCATCGCGTAAAGTTCCTCTCCGAAGGTGATTTATTTGAGCCGTTGCTGCGCTATGAGGCGCAGATATGGTTTGGATCAGTGCTCTTTCGCCGCAAATGCATCGAGCGCACCGGATTACTAGATGCCAGCGTGATCCAAGCCGCTGATGTGGATTACCTGTTGCGTGCGACCCGATTAGGCTTCAAAGTGGGATGTGTGCGAGAAGCCTTGTACTCTCATCGCCATCATAGCAAGAACCAATCTGCCAACGTAGCCGGCTTAGCAGAAGCGTTATTCACAATTTACACTCGCATTTACACCGATCCTGAGGTCGCGAAGCAGTATGGCGTGTGGAAAGAGCACACCTTCGCGAATTTACACCTCGACTGCGCGGGACGTTTTCTGGCTGCGGGCCAACCGGAGCAGGCGCGCGAGCATGTAGCGCGCGCGTTGACCTTGCGCCCGGAGTGGGGACAAACATCACAGATTTGGATTCAGACGTTTCTGTGCGGATATGCGCTTGGGCCTACATGCGATGATCCAGTTGCCTTCGTAACTAATTGGTTTGATCACCTTCCACGGAATGCTGCGCAGCTTTCGCGATACCGTAACTTGATGATCGCCCTGGCGCATATCGGCGTAGGATTGAGGGCCTTTCATTCAGGCGACGTGCAACTTGCGCACGACAAAATGACACATGCAATAGAGCATTGTCCCGAATTGCCCAAATACAAATCCGAATTCATTGCACTTGTTGACCGCTTCGTTTTAGAGTTGCCGGAAGACGATCCGGTTGGTTTTGTAAATTTGGTCCTCAACAACTGGCCTGATGCTCTAACAGAGCTTAGGAACGTGTTTTCAAATATCCTTAGCGACATTAGCGTGGCCGATGCTTTTTGCGCTTGGGAAAGGGGAGACTGGTCTCGCGTCAAAAGGCGGATAGTTACAGCCTTGCGCTACCATCCCGGTGCCGCATTGAATCGAGGTGTGATGAGCATCTTCACACGCTCTGTAGCTCATTCTCTGCTACGTAGGCCTAGTTAACATAGCATATTGATGTATCGAAAAGGGGGTGGGCATGAAAGTCGTCATCCTTGCCGGTGGGTTCGGCACGCGCATCAGCGAAGAGAGCGCGGTGCGGCCCAAGCCAATGGTCGAGATCGGTAATAGGCCGATCCTTTGGCATATCATGAAGATCTACTCCGCCTACGGCTTGAACGACTTCGTGATCTGCTGCGGCTACAAGGGCCACATGATCAAGGAGTATTTCGCCAGCTACGAGCTGCGTCACTCCGACGTCACGTTCGACTTTCGTAACGGGCATACACACATCCGCCGCAACGGCGTCGAGCCATGGTGCGTGACGCTCGTGGACACGGGTGAGCACACGATGACCGGCGGGCGCATCAAGCGCATTCGGGATTACGTGGGCGATGAGACCTTCTGCTGCACCTATGGCGATGGCGTCAGCGATGTGGATATCGGCAAACTGATCGCCTTCCATCGCGCGCAGAAGACGCTGGCCACGCTCACTGCAGTTCAACCTCCGGGGCGCTTTGGCGTGATCCAGCTCTCGGCGGCGCAGACGAAGGTGGACCTCTTCCACGAAAAGCCCAAGGGCGACGGCGCGTGGGTCAACAGCGGGTTCTTCGTCCTCGAACCGGGCATCTTCGACTACATTGAGGGCGATGCCACGGTGTGGGAACAGGAGCCGCTGCGCCGCCTGGCCGAAGATGGCGAACTGTCGGCCTACAAGCACGAGGGTTTTTGGCATCCAATGGACACGCTGCGCGACAAGATGGTCTTGGAGGAACTGTGGCAAAAGGGCGCGCCATGGAAGGTCTGGTAAGTAGCGTGAGCATACGCAATCCTATTTTGTCGGAGGACCTCGACTATATCCACGACAAGCTCTCGCCGGAAGAAAGAGGCCGCTTAGCCGGCGCGACGATCCTTATTACCGGCTGCGCGGGATTCCTGGGCTATTCCTTTTTGCACTTCTTCGCCTGCTTCGGCGAGCGGCTAGGCATCCGGCGCGTGATCGGGCTGGATAACTTCATGCTCGGTCAACCGGGCTGGATTGCTCGGCTCTGCGCCGAACATGCCGGCCTTCTCAACGTGTCGAACTTCGACATCATCACAGGCGACGTCGCGAATGTTCCGGGCGCGCCGGAGGCAGATCATGTCATCCACATGGCCTCCATCGCCTCGCCCACCTTCTATCGCAAGTATCCGATCGAAACGCTGGACGCAAATGTGTGGGGGCTGCGGAGACTGCTCGACTTCTATGCCGGCAAACCGATCAAGGGCTTTCTGTTCTTTTCGAGCAGCGAGATCTACGGCGATCCTGCGCCCGAGCACATTCCGACCGATGAAGAATATCGCGGGAGCGTGTCTTGCATCGGCCCGCGGGCGTGTTACGACGAGGCAAAACGATTCGGCGAGACGATGTGCTATCTCTTCGCGCAAAGGTATGGCATGCCGATCACGATCGCGCGGCCGTTCAACAACTTCGGCCCGGGCATGAGCCCGCATGACCGGCGCGTTCCGGCGGATTTCGCACGTGCAATCATCGAGGGTCGCGATATCGAGATCTTCTCCGATGGCGCGCCGACGCGGACTTTCTGCTATGTGGCCGATGCTATCGTCGGCTACCTCAAGGTGCTGCTGCATGGCCAATTCGACTATTTCAACATCGGCATGGACAGCCCGGAAGTATCTATTCGTGAGCTAGGCAACATCTACATCGCGGCAGCGCAGAAGGTGTTCGGCTATCGCGGGGCGTTGCGCCTATCGCCGCCTCCCGATGCCGAATATCTCACCCACAACCCGGGTCGCAGATGCCCGAACATTCAAAAGGCGCGCAGGATCCTCGGTTTCGATCCTCAAATCACCGTGCACGCCGGCGTAGAGCGATTTCTGCGCTTTCTGAAATACGAGGTGCAATCATGACGGACATTGCAGTCATCGGCCTAGGTTTCGTCGGGTTGACGACAGCGCTTGGGTTGAGCGAGAAGGGCTATCGGGTGTATGGCTATGACGCCGATCCTGAGAAGATGTCTTGTTATCGCAACGGGATCGTGCCGTTCCATGAGCCGGGGTTGAAGCCGGCGCTCAACCGTCACATCAACCAAAGATTCATCCTCGCCGACTGTCTCGAAGATGCAGTGCGTCCGGCGCAGATCATCTTCTACTGTGTCGGCACGCCGCGCAGCGCAGACGGCAGCGTGGACCTCTCATATATCCTGGAGGCAACGGGCCAGATGCTGCGCGCGATTGACCGCACTGACTTCAGAGTCTTGACCTACAAGTCAACGATCCCGCCTGGCACGGTTCGCGACACCATCACGCCCTTCGTTGAAAAGTTGGGCTACCGAGTTGGATGCGACGTCGGCGTGGCCAGCAATCCGGAGTTCTTGGCCGAAGGCCGCGCATGGGATGACTTTCTCAACCCTGACCGGATCGTGATCGGAGCAGACGACGAGCGGAGCACGCACTTGCTGAAGGAAGTATACGCGCGATTCGGTGCGCCGGTTCACACAGTGTCGCCTACCACCGCCGAGTTCATCAAGTATCTTTCGAATACGCTGCTCGCCACGCTCATCAGCTTTGCCAACGAGATGGCCATGCTGGCAGATCAGGTGGGGGATGTCGAGATCGCCCGCGCATTCAAGATCCTCCATCAGGATAAGCGGTGGTCCGGCGCGCCGGCGAGTATGACGAGCTACGTATACCCCGGTTGCGGCTTCGGTGGCTATTGCCTGCCCAAGGACACCGAGGCGATGTACATGCAGGGAAAGGCGAAGGGCTTTGAGGCGCAGGGGCTGCGCCATGTGCTGCAGGTGAACGAACGCGTCAAGGATTTCGTGGTCGAAAAGGTGGCGGCGGAGACGCCGGCGTCTCACACCATCGGCGTTCTCGGCCTGGCGTTCAAGCCGAATTCCGACGACGTCCGAGATACACCCACGAGGGCAATTATCCAGCGCCTGCTCGACCGGGGCTATAGCAAGATCATCGCATACGATCCACTGGCGAACGACGTCTTCGACCGTGCTTACCACTTGCCGATCACCTATGCCGGCAGCCTGCGTGAGATCGCGCAAGCTGCCGATGTCTTCATCCTTCTGACGGCTTGGGATGAATTCAAGCGGAATCGAGATTTGTTTGCCGGCAAGAAGTTGTACGACTTTCGCTACTGCTTATCATGATTTTCACCCCAACGAAGATTCCCGGCGTGTATGTGGTTGATCTCGAGCGTCGCGAGGATCATCGCGGTTTCTTCGCGCGTGGGTTTTGCGCACGCGAATTCCAAGCACATGGCTTGACGCCGGCCATTGCTCAAATCAACATCACGTTCAACCACGTCAAAGGCACAGTGCGTGGATTGCACTTTCAAGTGGCGCCTGCAGAAGAGGCTAAGTTCCTCCGCTGCGTTCACGGCGCGGTGTTCGACGTGACCGTTGATCTACGCCCGGACTCGCCTACGTATCTCCAGTGGTTCGGTGTCGAACTAACAGCCGAGAGCGGTCGAGCACTCTATGCCCCTCCGATGTGTGCTCATGGTTATCAAACACTTACCGATGGCGCAGTGGTGATGTATTCGGCGAGTGCGTTCTACACGCCCGAGTGCGAACGCGGCTTTCGCCCGGATGATCCGACGTTCAGCATCGAATGGCCGCTTGCAATCAGCGCTATCTCGGACAAGGACAAATCGTGGCCGCTCTTCGGCGCCTGACGTGCGACAACAAGGAGACACGATGATCATTGTTGATAGAGCACTACAAGCGCGCGCCGACGCCAACAACCCCATCCGCGTTGGCCTCGTCGGCGCAGGGTTCATGGGCCATCAAATCACGCGGCAGATTACCAAAGCCGTGCCTGGCATGCGCGTCGTGGCGATAGCGAATCGCACGCTCGATCATGCGAGGGATGCGTATATCCAAGCAGGCGTCGAAGCCGGGCACATACGCCAGGTCGAGACGGAAGGCCAGTTGGAGAGGGCAATTGCAGAGAGTAAGTATGCTGTCACATCCGACCCGACGCTGTTGTGCAAAGCCGGCAACGTCGAGGCGATCGTCGAGGCGACCGGACAGGTCGAGTTCGGCGCGCGCGTCGTCTTGGAGGCGATCCGCAACGGCAAGCATGTTATCCTTTGCAATGCGGAGCTGGACGGCACGTTAGGGCCGATCCTCAAGGTCTACGCCGACAAGGCCGGCGTGGTGTTCACCGATATTGACGGCGACCAGCCAGCTGCCGAGTTGAACCTGTATCGCTTCGTGAAGTCGCTCGGGATGAAACCGCTGCTGTGCGGCAACATCAAGGGGCTGATGGATCACTACCGCACGCCGGCGACTCAGGAAGGTTTCGCTAAAAAGTGGGGACAGCGGGCTTACATGGTGACTAGCTTCGCCGACGGGACCAAGATCGCCTATGAGCAGGCCGTCGTCGCGAATGCTACCGGCATGCGGGTGTTGCAACGGGGCATGCGCGGGTTCCCATATACCGGATACGTTGATGAGCCTGAGCACATCAAGATGTATGACATTGACGAGCTGCGGGCGTGCGGCGGCGCAGTGGATTATGCTTTAGGCGCGAAGCCTGGCGCGGGAATCTATGTCTTGGCCGAACATGAGGATCCAACGCAACATCGTTACCTCGACCTGTATAAGATGGGTGAGGGTCCGTTGTATTGTTTTGTGACGCCGTTTCACCTGTGCTACATGGAGGTGCCGCTTTCGATCGCGCGTGCTGTGCTTTTCAAGGACGCCGCAGCGACGCCCCTTGCCGGACCGGTCGTCGAGGTTGTGGCAACAGCGAAACGGGATCTCAAGGCAGGCGAGGTGCTCGATGGGATTGGCTATTACATGACCTACGGTCAATGCGAAAACGCGGATGTTGTGCGCATCGAGCATCTGCTGCCGATGGGCATCGCTGTGGGATGCCGGTTGAAGCGCGACATCGCCAAGGACCAAGTGATCACCTATGACGACGTCGAACTGCCCCCCGGGCGTCTATGCGACCGGTTGCGCGAGGAGCAGAACGCGCGCTTCCCGATCTGAACTTGGCTAGTGTGGTGGTAGGATTCGCGTGATTCTCAGGGTATCACCAGGTATTGGTGTGTGCACTTGCGAAGAGGCACGCGCCCAATATACGTCGAGATGAGCAAATGAGAGGTGCCAAAATGGCTAAAGTCGGTTTAAGCAACTTTGGGGATGACTGGGCCTACATCTACGATGAGCTCTTCCAGGATCGCGATGACCTCAGCGTCGTGAGCGAGACGCTGGCATCCTTAGCCGGCGATGGGCCGGTCCTGGAATTCGGAATTGGCACGGGACGCCTGGCGCTGCCACTTGCCGAGCGTGGTCTGAAGGTGTATGGCATAGACAACTCCGAGGAGATGCTGCGGCGGATGTGGGCGAAGCCCGGAGCAGATAAGATCACCGCAATCATCGGCGACTGCACAAAGGATTCGATCGGAGAAGCAGGCGCTTTCTCCTTGGTCTTCATCGCGTTTACTACGCTCTTCTTGCTTGGCCCGCAGGATGTGCAGATCGAGTGCTTCAAGAACGCGGCGCGCCACTTGCGCAAAGGCGGGGTTTTTGTGGTCGAGGCTTTCGTGCATGACCGGACGCGCTTTCACCAGTGGCAAGAAGTCGTGACGACCAAGGTAGGGGACAATGTCGTCGGCTTTCGCGTCGGCATGCTCGATCCCGTCAACCAAGTGCTGCGCACCCAGCACATCGAGTTGACGCCGGACGGTATCAAATTCAGGCCGAACTGGCTGCGCTATGTGTATCCGTCGGAGATGGACTTGATGGCGCGCCTGGCCGGGATGCGACTCCGCGAGCGGTGGAGCAGTTGGAGTCGCGCGCCGTTCACTGCGGAGAGCAGCACGCAGATCGGCGTATACGAGAAGGTAGCCGATTGACAACTGTTCCTCCTTGGCATGTCCCAGCGTGAAGTGATCGGCTTGGTGCCGATGGCCGGCCGGGCGACGCGCCTCTCGCCACTGCCGTGCAGCAAGGAACTCTTTCCCATCGCGATGCCGGACTCGGATGGGAGCGCGCGTCCCAAGGTCGTCTCTCACTTTTTGCTGGAGCGGATGCGACTGGCAGAGATTCGCAAAGCTTTCCTTGTAATCCGCGAAGGCAAGTGGGACATCCCTGCTTATTACAGAGACGGAACCGAGATACTCGATCTAAGCCTGGCCTACATAGTCGCGCGCCTGCCCTACGGGCCGCCGTTCTCGCTCGACACGGCATATCCCTTCGTGCAGGATGCGATCGTAGCCATGGGATTCCCGGATATCTTGTTCCAGCCCGATGACGCGTTTAGCCATCTGATCGCTCGGCAAGAGGCGACTCAGGCCGATCTTGTGCTGGGCCTGTTCCCGCTTCCCGAGCATCTCGTGGACGACATGACGGAGCTGGACGAGTCGGGGCGTGTACGCCGGTACTACATCAAGCAACGCGTGCCGCATCTATCTCACTCCTGGATGATCGCCGCCTGGGCGCCGAGCTTCACGCAGTTCATGCACGAGTATCTGCGCGAATATCTGCGAGCGAATGGCGCGCCCGCGCAGGAGTTCGGCATGGCGCATGTGATGCACGCCGCCGTAGAGGCAGGGCTGCTGGTGCAAACCGTCACTTTCCACGATGGCCGCTTCCTCGACATCGGCACGCCTCAGGGGTTGATGCAACTATCAACTTTTCTTGACGCAGGTAACTCTGGGTTGCGCTCTACGCAGTCGTTGTGAAGATCCTCCTCCTCACACAGGTGCTGCCTTACCCGCCGGACAGCGGCCCGAAGGTCAAGACCTACAACGTGTTGAAGTATCTGGCGCAACACCACGAGGTGACGCTGGCTTCGTTCGTGCGTGGCGACCAAAGCCGCGACGTCGAACACCTGCGGCGGTTCTGCGCCGGCGGCGTGCACGTCGTGCCGATGGAGCGCGGCGCGCTCAACGATGCCATTGCGATGGCGCGCAGCCTGGCGTCCGGCCGGCCCTGGATGATGGTGCGCGACGATCGCCGCGCAATGCGCGACCTGGTGGCTCGTCTCGCTGCAAGGACGCGCTTCGACGTGGCGCACGCCGATCAGCTCAACATGGCGCAATATGCAGCGCGCGTGGCCGGCGCGCGCAGGGTGCTAGACGCGCATAACGCGCTCTGGCTGCTCTACAAGCGCCTGGCCGAGACGATGGGCGCCGGGCCGCACAGGCTGCTGCTCGATCGCGACTGGAAGCTGCTCAAGCGCTACGAGGGGCGCGTGTGCCGGCAATTCGACGGCGTGTTGGCCGTGAGCCGCGAGGACAAGGCCGCGTTGCTCGAAGCGGTAGCCGAAGCGAATGGACAAGCGAAGGATGAGGATGATGCGAAGATGGTCGTTATCCCGATCGCCGTGGACGCCGACGAAGTGCAGCCGGTGCAGCGCCGCCCCGACGCCGATCACATCTTGCATATCGGCACGATGTACTGGCCGCCGAACATTGACGGCGTGAAGTGGTTCATCGCTGAGGTGCTGCCGCACATCCGCAGGCAACGTTCCGATGTCATCTTCGACGTGGTTGGCGCGCGACCGCCGCAAGAGCTGATGGAGATGAGTAAGGCCGATCCGCGTCTCAACGTCACCGGCTACGTGGACGATCCGCAGCCCTATTTGCAATCGGCCGGCGTCATGGTGGTGCCGTTGCGCGCTGGCGGCGGGATGCGCGTGAAGATCCTCAACGCCATGGCCCAGGCCCTGCCCATCGTCACGACGACGCTGGGCTGTGAGGGGATCGCAGTTGAGCACGGCAAACACGTGCTGATCGCCGATTCCCCCATCGCGTTTGCCGAGGCGACGTTGCGCGTCCTCGAAGACCGTGCCTGCGCTGATGCCCTCGGGCGCAACGGGCGCGCGCTGGTCGAGTCCACCTACGACTATCGCGCTGCCTGCCGACCGCTGGAGCTGCTCTACCGCTGAGTCCTTGGCATTTGGCGCGTCCAAGTGTTATACCGATTGCTCAGTCAAAGCGTGTTTAGTTCTGGAACCGCAGCTACGTCAAGCCTGCCTTCGCGCTGATCGTTATACAGATCTTTTGTGCTACCCATTTCTAGCCCATCTTTTGTGCTACCCATTTCTAGCCCTTCGCGCAGGCAGCGCGGCCATGAATGGGCCGCGCTGAAGGAGGCGGGCAATGCACAACCCGTGCGGTAGCCGCAGGCTTCACGCCTGCGGCTCTGGACGCTGAGAGGTTACCATGGTGTGGGCTTCGGCAGGCTTCCGCGGGCTGAGCCCGCCGAAGCCCGCCTGTCCCCTTAGCCCGGTGGTTTGGCGCCGGGCTTCCTTCCTAGCACAGAAGTTCTGTGCAACGATCAGCGCGCAAGCGGGCATCCGGAGACTATACATGGCTGGATTCCCGCTCCCCGCCTTCGCGGGGACAAGCTTCGCGGGAATGACATGCGCATGTCGTTTGAAGGCGAATTAGCCCACATTGGCTACGGCCACGCAATTGGTATAACAGTGCTTCGTACGCGTACCTTGCGGCCGTGTGCGACTATCGGGCAGGGTGGCGGCGGTGATGTTCAACCACGATCGCGTCAATCGCATCGCAATCTTCCTGATCGCGCTGCTGTGTTACGGTTATTTCTTCCCGCGCTGGGCGGATAACAACCAGAACTCGCGGCTGAATATGGTCGTCGCCGTGGTGGACGACGGTACCTTCCGGATTGACCGCTACGTGCACGGCCAGCTCGGCTATGGCAAGACCGTGGACTACGCCAAGGTAGGCGGCCACTACTACAGCGACAAGGCGCCCGGCGCCGCCTTCCTGGGCATCCCGATTTACGCCGGGCTGCGCTTCGCGCTGGATTGGCCGGTGATGGACCGGCTAACTGAAAGGCTGGCGAATAGCGAAGCGTTCAAGGCGACGCTGCGCGAATCCGGAAGCAGCGTCATGCAGGACAAGGTGCGTTACGCGGTGGCGCAGGTTGCACTCAGCTTTCTGACGAACGCCGTCCCGTCTGCGCTGCTATGCGTGCTGCTGTATCAACTGGCGCGGGGGTTCGGCGCGCGGCCGAGCGCGAGCGCCTTCGTTGCGTTGGCTTATGGCCTGTTGACGCCGGCGTTCGCCTATGCCAACGCGTTCTACGGCCATCAGCTCAGCGCGACGTTGCTTGTAGCGGCGTTCTATCTCATCTTCACCCTCGGGCAATCCGGTGCGCCGCAACCATCGGCGCTGCGCTCGCTGGCGATCGGGCTGCTGCTCGGTTACAGTGTGGTGACCGAGTTTCCTGCTGCGCTGGTTGCCGGCATCTTGACGCTATATGCGATCTATGTGTATCTGCGCCGCGCCGCGGGAGGGCATCTCGTCTGGGTGTTCATTGGCCTGGCGGCATGTACAGCGGCGCTGATGATCTACAACAACGCGATCTTCGGTGGGCCGTTCAAGCTCGGCTACAGCAGCTCGGAGCTGTGGCAGCAGCAACACAGTGCCGGGTTTATGAGCCTGACGCTGCCGCACTGGGAGGCCGCTTTTGGCATCACCTTCAGCCCGTTCCGCGGTTTGTTCGTGCTGTCGCCGATCATGCTGTTGGCCTTGCCCGGCTTCGTGCTTTGGTGGCACTCGGGCGAGGCACGGGCCGCATGCCTGGTGTCACTTTTTAGTGCGCTGGCGATGTTCCTGTTCAACGCCTCCTCGATCATGTGGTGGGGCGGATTTGCTGTAGGTCCGCGCTACTTCCTACCCGGTTTGCCGTTCATGACGCTGGCGCTCGTCTTTGTGGTTGACCCGACCGCGCGCGGGGACTTGAAGGCGCGCCCGTTCTGGCTGACGCTCCTCATCCTGTTTCTTTCGGCCTGGTCGCTTGTCGCGACGTGGGGATTGACTCTGGCCGAGCAAGCGTTCCCGCCGGACACGATCTTCAATCCGCTCGTCGAATACGCGCTGCCGAACTGGCTGGCCGGCAACATCGCGCGCAACGCCGGCACGGTGATTGGGTTTAAGGGCTATTCAAGCTTGCTGCCGCTGGCTGCCGCTTGTGTAGCTGTGGCCGTGGTCTGGTGGGCAGCCTTCCGGTTGGCCGCGGCAGAGCGACCCGTAGACATGCGGATGGTAAACCCGGCAGGTGCGACGCGAATAGCGGGATAAGCGATCAAAGGGATGGATACGGCGATTCAAAATCTGCGTGAGGCGCACACTAAGCGCGGTGAGGCGCTGTCTGCGGCCGGGACCGTTGCAGCGGAATGGCGCTTTGTTCTCATCATCATCGGCATCGTGCTGGTCTTCACCAGCCTGCCGGTGCTCTACGGCTACCTGACTGCGCCGGAGGGTAAGCAGTATATGGGCATCATGGTCAACGTGCCTGACCATGTGCAGTATTTCTCGTGGATGCGCGAATTCACCACGCACTGGCTCTCCGCCAACAAGCTCACGCCGGAATCCAACGAGCCGATTTTCTTCAACCTGTTGTGGTTTGGCTTGGCGCGCATTGGCGTCGCCTTGGGTTTGCCGTTCGAGCAGTCGTATCGCGTGATGTTCGAAGCGATGCGCGTCGTCAGCACCGTACTCTTTCTGCTGCTGGTCTACCGAATGTGCGCGTGGTTCTTCGCCGATGTGCCGCGCCGGCGCGCTGCCTTCCTCATCGCTACGTTCACCTCCGGCTTTGGCTGGGTGCTGGTGGTCATGAAATACACCGTCACAGGCGGTGAGCTGATCAACCCGCTGGATGTCTATGTCGCCGAGGGCAACACTTTTTACTCAGCGCTGGCCTTCCCCCACTTCCTCGGCGCAGCGCTCTACATTTGGACGTTCGACCTCGTGCTGCGCGGCCAGGCCAAGCGGCAATTGCGCTATGCGGTTGCCGCCGGCTTGTTCGCCCAGTTTATGGGCTGGCAACATGCGTATGACTTAGTCATCGTCTATGCCGTGCTCGGCGTCTATGCCCTCTTCTTGTTGCTGCGCGATCGCCGGCTGCCGTGGTTCATGATCACTAGCATCCTCATCGTCGGCATTCTCTCCGGCTGGCCGGCGCTCTATTCCTTCCTGCTCACTAAGCTCGATCCGGTCTGGGGCGAGGTGCTGGCACAATTCGACAACGCTGGCGTGTTCACGCCGCCGCCCTACCGATTACCGGTGTTGTTGGGCATCCCATTCCTGCTGGCAATCTTCGCTGTCATCGCCGATGGCGTTGCGAGCATGCGCGCCGGGCGATGGGTCGCCGCGTCGCAACCGGCTGTGGATGAGCAGACTATTAACAACGACCTGTTCATCAAGGCGTGGTTTCTCATCTCGTTCGTGCTGGTGTATCTGCCGGTGGACTTTCAGATTCACATGCTGAACGGCTGGCAGGTGCCGATCGCTATCCTCGCTACTACAGCGCTGTTCGACTACGTCGCGCCGTTTGTGCAGCGTAAGCTGGCGCAGCATGGGCGGGGAGCGTCGCTAGTGTCCATTCAGCGTTGGGCGACGATCGCCATTGTCCTGCTGATCCTTCCTACCAACGTGTATTTGTGGGCGTGGCGATTCGTAGATCTGCGCCGGCATGACTACCCCTACTATCTCCACAATGCGGAATTGGACGCGTTCAAGTGGCTCGAACAGAACGCCCAGCCCGACGACGTGGTACTGAGCTCATTGACTACCGGCCAGTATGTCCCGATGTTCACCGGCGCACACGCCTACGTCGCCCATTGGGCGCAGACGTTGGATTTCTTCGAGAAGCGCGATGCCGTGCAGCGCTTTTTCGATGCGCAGACCACCGATGACGAGCGCGCGCAGATCCTACAGGCGCATGGCGTGGACTACGTGTTGATTGGCCCGGCTGAACGAGCATTGGGTGATTTCTCGCCGGAGCAATTATCCTTGTTGAGCGAGGCGTACAGCAACTCGCTCGTCCAGGTGTATCGCGTGGGCGCGCCTTGAAGGCGTTGATCCTCCCCTTCGATCTAGCACATCCCACCTCATGTTGTCATGCGCCTGCTCTTCGTCGTCCCATATGTCCCGACGCTGATCCGCGTGCGGCCGTATAACCTGGTGCGCTTTCTCGCCCGGCACGGTCACCGCCTGACGCTCGCGACGCTGTGGGAGACCGACGAAGAACGCCGCGCGCTGGCCGAGTTCGAATCGCTCGGCGTCGAAGTCGTCGCCGCGCCGCTCACCCGCAACCGCAAGCTGCTCAACCTCATCGCTGCCTTGCCTTCTGCACGGCCGCTACAGGCCAATTTCTGCTGGCAACCCGAACTTGCGGCCAAGCTCGACGCGCTGGTTTCAGAGCGCGATTTCGATGCCATCCATGTCGAGCATCTGCGCGGCTCGCGCTACGCGCTGCAGCTCAAGCGCAGGACGCAAGACGCAAGACGCAAGACGCAGAACGTAAGACGCAAAACGCCCATCATCTGGGACAGCGTAGACAGCATCACACACCTGTTCGAGCAGGCCGCGCGGCGCAGCCAGAGCACGAAGGGCAAGCTGATGACCACGTTCGAGTTGCCGCGCACTCGCCGGCATGAAGGCTGGCTTGCTGCGCAGTTCGATCACGTGCTGGTCACTTCGCCGACTGATCGCGCTGCGCTCGAAGCAATCTCGCCGCATCATGTGCCAATCACTGTGCTACCCAACGGTGTGGACTTGAGCTATTTCGCGCCGTGCGAGGGCGCGCCGCGCGAACCCGATGCACTGGTGTTCTCCGGCAAGATGAGTTACCACGCGAATATCACCGCAGCGCTGCACCTGGTGAACGACATCATGCCGCAGGTGTGGGCGCATAAGCCGCACACCCAGCTATGGATCGTCGGCAAAGACCCGCCGGATGAAGTGCGCGCGCTTGAGGCGCGTCATCCGGGGCGGGTGGAGGTGACCGGCGCCGTCCCCGACATGCGCACCTACCTGCGATGCGCTGCCGTTGCTGTCGTGCCGGTCGTGTACGGCGCCGGCATACAGAACAAAGTGCTCGAAGCGATGGCGTGCGCGACGCCCGTCGTCACCAGCGCGCAGACGGTGGCTTCGCTTCAGCCGGGATACGAGCAGGCAGCGCTCGTGGCCGATAGCGCTGAGGCATTCGCTCATCACGTGCTGCGCTTGCTCAACGATCCGTCGCTGCGCGCGCGGCTGGGCGCAGCAGGGCGGCGCTACGTCGAGATGCATCACGACTGGAATGTGATCGTAGATCGCCTGGCCGGGATTTACGAGGAAGCGATGCACCAGACGCAGGGCGCAAGACGCAAGACGTAAGACGCAAGACGCAGAACGCAGGACGCAAGCGACCGCAAGCCGAACTTGCATGCATCGCGAATGTTAAAATCGCGTCGCTATGCCCACACAGTTGCTGCCCGGCGCGCGCCTCACCATGGCATGGCCCGGCGTCATCGAACACTACCGCGCTCGACTCGAAATTACGAGAGAAGTCCCTCCCGTTACATTGCTCGAAGGCAACACGCCGCTCATCCCGGCGCCGCGTCTGGCACAGACGTTGGGCGGCGGTTTCGAGTTGTATCTGAAATACGAAGCAGCCAACCCAACCGGCTCGTTCAAGGATCGTGGCATGACGGCCGCGATGACACAAGCGGTGGCCGACGGTGCTCAAGCGGTCATCTGCGCCAGCACCGGCAACACCGCCGCCAGCGCCGCCGCCTATGCCGCGCGCGCCGGCCTGAAGTGCGTAGTGCTCGTGCCCGACGGCAAGATCGCCGCCGGCAAGCTGGCCGGCGCGCTGAGCTACGGCGCGCAAGTGATCGCGATCAACGGCAACTTCGACGACGGCCTGCGCATGGTGCGCGAGGCGACTCAGCGCGCGCCCATTGCCCTCGTCAACTCCATCAACCCGGCGCGCTTGCAGGGGCAGAAGACCGCCGCCTTCGAAGTCTGCGACGCCCTGGGCGATGCGCCGGATTGGCTGTGTTTGCCCGTCGGCAACGCCGGCAACATCACCTCGTACTGGATGGGCTTCGACGAATACTTTCGCGATGGCTTAGCGTCGAAGCGCCCGCGTTTGCTCGGTGCGCAGGCCGCCGGCGCCGCCCCCATCGTGTTAGGCAGGGTCGTGGAACACCCCGAGACGATCGCCACGGCCATCCGCATCGGCAACCCCGCCCGCTGGCGCGAAGCCGTCGCGGCGCTCGACGAATCGGACGGCCAGATCACCGCCGTGAGCGACGATGAGATCCTAGAAGCGTATCGTCTTGTCGCCAGGACAGAGGGCGTGTTCTGCGAGCCGTCATCGGCTGCCGGGTTGGCCGGCCTCGCCAAAGGCTTACGCGAAGGCTGGCTAGACGTGCGTGGCAAGCGCGTGGTATGCGTGCTGACCGGCCATGGTTTGAAAGATCCGGACACGGCGATCAAAGGCAGCCCTGCGCCACTGACGATCGAACCGCAGATCGAAGCGCTGCTCGAGGCGATCGGTTAGGGGGATCTTTCATCTTTCATTTCTCATCTTTCATCTTTCATTGGTGTTTGCCTAAGCACAGGGCGGCAAGTGAAAGATGAAAGATGAAAGATGTCAAATGACGAAGCTGTTGACCGTTCGCATCCCCGCCACCAGCGCCAACCTCGGCCCCGGCTTCGATTGCATGGGCCTCGCGCTCGATCTCTGGAATACATTCGAGTTGCACCAGGGCAATAGCCCGGGCATCACAGTGGAGTCGCATGGCGAAGGCGAAGACGTCTTGCCCGACGACAAGAGCCATCTCGTGGTGCGCACGATGATCGAAGAGCTCACTACATATATCCCGTTCGATCCGCGCAGCCAGTCCTATCACATCGTGTGCCACAACGAGGTGCCGTGCGGGAGCGGCCTGGGATCCAGCTCGACTGCCGTGCTGGCCGGATTGCTCTTCGCCAACGCAGTACTCGATCCTCACGGCTTTCGCAGCCCGGCCGGATCGGCGCGCATCCTCAGCCGCGCCTTCGAGATCGAGGGCCATGGCGACAACGTCGCGCCGGCGCTGCTGGGCGGCCTGGTCATCGTCGTCGGCCGGAACGGCGAGGTGATCACGCATCGTATCGCCCTGCCGCCCACCCGCGTCGTGGTGTGTGTGCCCCGCTTTCACTTTATGACCTCTCACGCGCGGTCGGTCTTGCCCCAGCGTTACTCGCGCAGCGATGCCGTGTTCAATATTGGGCGGGCGATGTTGGTCGTCGAGGCGCTGCGCAACGGCGATGCGTCGTTATTGTCTCGGGCGATGGATGATCGAATTCATGAGCCGTATCGCCTGCCGGCCATCCCCGGCGCGATCGAGGCCAAGCGCGCGGCCTTGGCGTGCGGTGCGCTGGCCGTCACCCTAAGCGGCGCCGGGCCCGGCATCTTGGCTTTCGCGCAAGACAATCACGACGCGATCGGTGAGGCCATGCAATCGGCGTTCGCGGCTGCCGGCGGTCTTTCGGCGCGCTATTGGGTGCTCGATGTGGCCTCATCCGGTGCTCAGATCTTTGTTTGACGCATGTACAAGGCGTGTATACAATCTTGCCTACATCTATCTTAGACTTAGAGTTTTCGCTCCTGGGAGGATCGCTGCATGGCAAGTGTGACCTATGAACATGTAACCAAGCGCTTTGGAGATGTCATTGCGGTGAACGATCTGAACATCTCCATCGCCGATCGTGAATTTCTCGTATTCGTCGGCCCTTCAGGCTGTGGCAAGACCACCTCGCTGCGCATGCTGGCCGGCCTGGAAGAAGTCACCGAAGGCAACATCTACATCGGCGACCGCATCGTCAACGACGTGCCACCCAAAGATCGCGACATCGCGATGGTCTTCCAGTCGTATGCGTTGTATCCGCACATGTCGGTGTACGACAACATGGCGTTCGGCCTCAAGCTGCGCCGAGTGCCGAAGGCGGAGATTGACCAGCGCGTGAAAGAAGCAGCGCGTCGCCTCGGCATCGAAGCATTGCTCGATCGCAAGCCCAAGCAGCTCTCGGGCGGCCAGCGCCAGCGCGTGGCGGTCGGTCGCGCCATCGTGCGCAACCCGGCCGTGTTCTTGATGGACGAGCCGCTGTCGAACCTGGACGCCAAGTTGCGCGTGCAGGCGCGCGCGGAGATCAGCAAGTTGCACATGCAGCTCGGCACCACCTTCATCTACGTCACCCACGACCAGGTGGAGGCGATGACGATGGGCACGCGCATCGCCGTGATGAAGGACGGCGTGCTGCAGCAAATTGACACACCGCAGGTGCTCTACGATCGCCCCGACAACGTGTTCGTGGCCGGCTTCATCGGCAGCCCCTCGATGAACTTCTTCGACGCCACGCTCACCGCCAGCGGCAGCGACCTCTACGTAGATACCGGCGCCTTCCGCGTCAAGGTGCCCGAGAACAAGGTGGAGCCATACCGGGCGCACGTCGGCAAGCAGGTGATCTTCGGCATCCGGCCCGAGGACATTCACGACCCGGAGTATGCCCCGCCCGGCATCCACCAGGCCATCGTCGAGTCAAAGGTGGATGTGACCGAGTTGATGGGCAACGAGGTGATCGTCTACCTGATGACTACGAACAACAAGCCGTTTCTCGCTCGCGTGGACCCGCGCACCAAGGCTCGTGTCGGCAACACCATGGGCATGGCGTTCAACCTCGACAACATGCACATCTTCGACAAGCAGACGGAGAAGGCGATCCGGTAAGTTTCGCCCCGCATTCGACACAGAAACAGACACCCCGTGACGACTGTCGCGGGGTGTTTTATCTTCTGTCGCTATCTTTCGTGAGCAATCGGTATCGAGAGGGCACTTCAGCTAATGTGTATCGTCACGTGTATGACCACTGTATCTTCCATCCAAGCCGTGCGCGCTGTACGCTATGCCCAGAATTCACGCATGGCTTATCGACCTGCTGGAGACAAGACAATATGATGACCGAAACGACGCTGGGCTATGAATACTGGGGGCTGCTGGCATCTACATGGGACTTGTGGCGCGACGATACGGCCAACTGGGCGGACCGTCAGCTCTTTCTAGAGGTTATTCGCCGTTACGGCGAACCTGTCCTCGATATAGGGTGTGCCACCGGCCGGCTCATCCTCGACTTCCTAGGTCAGGGCATTGACTGCGACGGGGTAGATATCTCACCTGAGATGCTGGCGATCACCCACGCCAAAGCTGCAGCGCGCGGGCTGCGGCCAAATCTCTATCAGCAGCACATGGAGGCCCTCGACCTGCTGCGCGCCTATCGCACCATCCTCGTGCCGTCCAGCTCTTTCCAACTGATCACTGACGCAAGCGCTGCGCAAGAAGCGATGCGCCGTTTTTACAGTCACCTTCTTCCCGGCGGTGTGCTTGTCATGCCGTTCTTCTTGCCTTGGCAGCCTGGCCAACCGCTTGAAGCGGACTGGTCGTTGGTGTTCGAGAAAGCGCGCGCCGAGGATGGCCTGAAGGTGCGGCGTTGGAGCTACGAGCGCTATGAGCCCAATGTGCAACTGTGGCACTCGAAAGATCGCTTCGAGGTCGTGCGCGGGGACGAGGTGATTGATACCGAGAACCACGAGCGCTCACCTGCCGGGCGATGGTACTCTCAGGCCCAAGCCGTGGCGTTGTATGAGGCGAACGGTTTCGTCAACGTGCGTGTGACGAGCGAGTTCACGGACGCGCCCGCGGCTGAGGGCGACATGCTGTTTTGTGTGTGGGGCGAAAAGCGCAGTTAAGCTTGAAGGAGTTGCGATGTCGTTGCTGGTGTTGGCTTACCCAGAGCTATCCAACGCGGATCGCGAATGCATCCGCGCCTTTCGCGAGCGATATGACCCTCTTTACTATCCCGTCGTCGCGCCGCATTTCACGCTGGTCTTCCCCACATTCGGCTGATCGGAGCCGGATTTTGCCGAGGAAGTGCGTGCACGCATCCAGGGTGTTCAGGCGTTTGAGTCTTGCATTGTGTATACCTTTGCCCAGGTGCAGCTGTCATGAGAACGCTTGATCGAAGCCACCGGGCGACTTGGCTCGAGAGAGCACCGCCGTGGGCCTGGTGCATGCTCGGTGCGTGGCTCGTCAGCGTGCTCTACCTCGTCGCCGTCGGCAAAGCTGACAACGTCGCCATCTGGTCGTTCATCGGCGCATACCAGTTGCTGCTGGCGGGGATCATCGTCCGCCTCACCCACCCGATGCCAGAAGATGCGCCGAGCTTGGTGCCCACGACGACGCCCGTCACCATCTGGTCGCAACTCGGCGTCATCGGCGCGTTCATCGCCCTGACCGGGTTCGTGCGGACGTTGCCAGTGTGGTCGAACATGACCGCAGCCTTGTCTGCGCTCGGCGAGCGACTCTTGCCCGCGGAAATCGTCGGCGGCCCCGGCAATGCCATCGCCAACCCGGTGCAGTACTTCGCCTTGCCGTTCGTACTGTTGCTCGTGCTCGGCGCGCGCCCGGCCGAACTGGGCCTGGGTCGGGGGCACAGAGTGCTGCGTACGTGTCTGGCATGGATCGCCGCGCCCGCCATCTTTTGGATCGTCCTGTTGGCAAGCGGCCAGCTCACGGTCATGCGGCTGCTGCGCGCGGTGGTAGGCAACGCGCTGCAAAACGGTTTCTTCGAGGAGTTCCTGTTTCGCGGCGCGCTGCAAACGCGATTGAACAAACTGGTGCAGCCCGGTTGGGCGTTGGTGATTCAGGCCCTGGCCTTCGGCGTCTGGCACTTCAACGCGAATGCCGGCGTCGCGCCCGGCGACCCGTTTGCGGCGCTGGCGGCCTGCGTCGTCTCACAGGCGGTCAGTGGGCTGGCCTATGGCATCGTCTTTCTGCGCACACGTAACCTCGTCGCGCCGTCTGTGGCGCACGTGGTGATGAACGCGGTGGGGCGGACGCTTTGAGAAGTACTTACCGCCTCACCACATACGTGCTCTGCACCATGCCGTTCGCGAACGAGCGCGACGACGCCAGATCGAGATGCACGTCCGCGCTCAGCGGGCCGAACAACGGCAGACCTGCGCCAATCAGCACCGGAATCACCGTCAGCGTGATTTCGCTAATCAGACCCGCGTGCAGGAACGACTGGATAGTCTTGCCACCGTCCACGTACACGCTTTTGCTGCCGGTCGCTTCGAGATAATCGGCCAGCGCGCACGGCGCGAGTGAGCTGGACTCGATCAGCGGCTTCAAGTCATTCCGGATCGTGGCCTGGCCGCTGCTCAGCACCACAGTGCGCTTGGTCTTATACGGCCAGTCGCCGAAGGTCAAGACCTTCTCGTACGTGCCGCGGCCCATGAGCACGGTGTCAATCGAATCGCTGAAGGCCTGATAACCGCAGTCCTCGCCATCCGGCGCAGCCTGCGGCAGCCAGTCCAGGCTGCCGTCAGGCCGGGCGATGAAGCCGTCCAGACTCGTCGCGATGTAGACGCTGAATTTGATCGTCAAGATTTTCCTCCTCGATACAACGTGACATGATCACTTAAAGCCGTTCATGGCCGACATCAAACCATGCCAATGCACACGGCCATCCTCCGTCCGCGCCAGCAGCAAGATCGCTTCGCCATTGCCATCGGAGTGCCATCCACGTACAAAGATCGCGTCGGCCAATGCCAGACCGGGTCCGATGTCGCGCGGCAACTGCACCTCCGGCAGGTTGGGCACGTCGCTAAACACCAGCGACGTTGTCATCCCGAGCTGTGTTCTGCGAAGCTCGGCGACGGCCTCGTCCGGCGTCAAGGTCACGCCTTCCGAGCGCCAATAGCCGATGACGAACGATTCGCCCATTAATGCCTTGAGCGCATCGAAGTCGCGCGCCGTCAGCGCCTGCTCCAACTTGGCCCGGATGCCGGCGACATCGCCTTCACCCGCCGCTGCCGCGCGCTCGCGCATCAGTTGCTCGAATTGCTCAAGCGGCATGGGCACGAGCGTGCTGGCGATCTCCAATGTCTGAGTCAGGTCGAACGAGCTGCTGACCAGATAATACGTGCCACTCTCCGCCCACCCCACGGCATAGCCTTCGAGCAAGTTGTGCGCAGTGCCCTTCTGATCTCGCAACTCGACGACGACGCCGGGGGTGTTCGGCCTGAGCGTGTCCGTTACCGACCCCTGCACCTCCACCCAACGAAACTCGCTGTTCGGGTCGGTCGCGCGGGCGCGAAAGCTGCGGTCGTTCGCCTCGGCGAACGCCGGATCCCAATTCAGCCCCTCCGGCAGGGCAAGTGGCAGCGCGATGCGCACTGCGCCGGCGCTGAGTTCAGGTTGCTGTTCACGCGCCTCGCCGATCAAGCCTTCGGTGAAGGTGCGGATGGCGCGCTTGTCGTCTTCGGTCGCCTCGCGTTCGCCGCGCCCGCCAAAGGTGATCTGCGTGACCACTTCTTTGTCTGTCACCCGCTGTTCGTATAGAGCCAACTCGTCCACCCAGCGATACAGTTGATCCAACCCGCTTGGATTGAGGAACAGCGGCGTGAGTGGTGCGTTGGCTTCACACTTGCTGACGTAGACGCGCCCGGTCATCTCCACGCTTACGCATATCGGCGTGCGGTCGGGCGTCGTCTCCTGCCGCAGCGCAATGGCCGTCGCCCACGATGCGCCGGCCCGGCCGCTGCGCGCTTCGAAGTACATCAGTTGCGCCAGTTCGGCGATGGCGCGTTGATCCGCCGGCGTCGGTTGCTGGTCGCCTTTGCCGGTGAACACGATCTGGCCGGAAGGCGTGTTTGCCCGGAAGGTGGCGAAGCGCGCGACGTGCTGGTCGAGCAGCGCGCGGTTGGCCTGGTTGACGAAGCGGCCGGTCATCATCTGCCCGAAGCAATCGCCGAACGCGAGGGCTTGCGTGCCAATCTCGGCCATGGCGCAACCCTCTACGTAGATGCCGTCGCCGCCTGTCCACGAGATGATCGTCTCACCGATTTCCGGCGGCGGCGCTTCGGTCAAACGATAGCGATACGCCTCTGGATCGGTGCGGAAGGTGTAGCGCTTCCCTTCAACCTCGAAGGTCATCTCGTAACCCGGCGTGACCACCAGTGCGCACGATTCGTTGGCGTAGCCCACGCCGAAGCAGGCGTCGGGCCATTCTCGTTGTTGCACCTCGATCAGCCGTGCGTCGCCGCCGGCTTCGCCCAGCCATTGTCGGAGCAGCATGCGCATGTTTTGCACGGCGATGGGTTCGCCGCTCGGCACAGGCGTGACGGTGGGGCCGGTAATCGGCTGTGCAGTCGCGTCACGGCGCGGGCTTTGCGTGATCGGAACAGCCTGGCACGCGATCAGCGTCAAGGCTGCCAGCGGGATGGTTAAAACCCTCACTCGAATCATGGTATTCACCTCTCAGTTTGTCCGCAAAGTCTTCAGCACCATGCACAATGGACTTCTTCATAGATGCGCTCCATTTATCCGCGATTCGGCCCGAATGGGAACGTACAACCCACATACTCTTACCGATACAATCCGCACCTATGAGCACATTTGCGCAGTGGGCAAAGGAGCGGCGAAAAGGGCTGGATTTGACGCAGGCGGAACTGGCCGAGCTTGTCGGCTGCTCGCTCATCACCGTCGCCAAGATCGAGTCAGGTGAGCGGCGCCCTTCCAAACAGATCGCCGAACTGATGGCGCGGCACCTGCGTGTGCCGGATGAGCATCGCGCTGCATTTGTGGATTTCGCCCGTGGGCAGACCGAGGTGCCGCCGATGCTGGGCGCGATGCAGACTGTGCGCCAGCCCGCCTTCACCGGCATCCCGGCGGCTGCGATCACCGGCCGGCTGATCGGGCGCGAGCGCGAGCTGCAGCAGATCGCCGATGCGCTCCAAGCCGACGACGCGCGGCTGATCACGTTGGTGGGGCCGGGTGGGGTCGGCAAAACACAACTGGCGCTGCGCGCTGCGCAGTCTGTCCGTGAGGCGTTCACCCATGGCGTGTGCTTCGTGGACGCCGCATCCAGTCGTGATGCAGCGCAATTGACTCAGGCAATGGCGCGAGCCATGCATGCCAGCGATGAATTCGATTTGCTGGCGGTCGTTCGTCACATCGCCAAGCTGAACCTGCTTTTGGTGCTCGACAACCTCGAGCAGGTCGCCGGGGCAAGCAGCGTGGTGGCGGAGGTCATCGCCGGTTGCCCGCGCGTCTGGGTGCTGGCCACCAGCCGCGAGGCGCTGCGCCTGGGCGGCGAGCGCGTGCTACCGGTGCAGCCGCTCAGCGTGCCCATCACGGTGCGTGGGGAGGGTGCGTCCACGGCTGATCTGGCACATGTGCCCTCGGTCGCGCTGTTCGTGGAACGCGCCCGCAGCGCTGATCCTCAATTTGACTTGACGCCCGGCAATGCCCGCGCCGTGGCCGAGCTGTGCCGACGTTTGGATGGGTTGCCGTTGGCGTTGGAGCTTGCGGCCGCGCGCGTGGGGCTGATGACGCCGCAAGCGTTGCTGGCCAAACTCGCCCCAGCACAGCGCACCAACATCGAGCTGATCGGAGGCGGTGCGACCGGTGCGCCCGCGCGCCAGCGCACGCTGCGCAACACCATCCAGTGGAGCTATGACTTGCTCGACACAGCGGAGCAGTCCATCTTCCGCCAGCTCGGCGCCTTCGTCGGCGGATGCACGCTGGAGGCGGCCGAGGCAGTGCTGCGCTCAAGCGAGGGCGACGGGGCGGCCAGCGTATGGGACGCGCTGGCCGTGCAGCTCAACCGCAGCCTGCTACAAAGGCGCGAAGGGACGGACGGTGATGTACGCTTCGTGCAGTTAGAGACCATTCGCGAATTTGCCATTCAACAGCTCGATGCTGCCCCGGACGCGCAAGACGTTCGTCGCCGGCACGCCGTTTACTTCGCTGGGCTGGCCGAGCGCGCTGCTGCCTTGTTGCCGGGTCGCCGCTTGCAGGAGGGGTTGGCCCAGCTTGACGCCGAGTATGCCAATCTGCGTGCTGCGCTCGATTGGTTGTTGCAGCATGACCCGCCGCTGGCGCAGCGCATTGCGGTGCACTTGTCGTTGTATTGGGATGTGCGTGGCGACTTTCAGGAGGCGCGCACGGTCTATGTGGCCTGCTTGGCCGCTAATCCCGAACCGTCGCTCGATCGGGCTTGGGCGCTGTTGGGTCTCGCTACGCTGGACTACAACGCCTCGCGCCTGGATATTGCGATGGCGCGCTGCGATGCGGCATTGCAACTGTGCCACCGTTTCGGTGACAAGCGCGGCATCGCCCAGGCGTTGCTGGTGATGGCCTGGACCACTGAAGGCAAACACAACGTTGCGCTGGCCAAAGACCGGTTCCGGCGATCGTTGACTGCGGCGCGTGAGGCTGGCGACGATTCCATTCTCGCGCGCGGGCATGTCACCTTCGCCCGGCTGTTCCGCGAGCACGAGGGCGACCTCGATGCTGCAGATGCTTCGCTGGAAGCGGCGCTGGCGATCTATCGCCGCGCCGGTGATCTTCGCGGCGTGGCGCACGCCTTGATGCAGCGCAGCGAGGTGGCGGCGGCGCGCGGCGATTACGCCACGGCCGTACGGCTGGCCGGCGAGAGCGTCGTGAGCTTCCGCGACCTGGGCGCGACAAATGAATTGGGTTGGGCGCTGGTGTCGCTGGGCGAGTCGCAACTTAACGCCGGCATGCTGGAGCGAGCGCAGCCAAACATCGAAGCCAGTCTGGCGACCTTCGAACGGGTTGGCGTGACATGGGGCGTCGCGATCAGCCTGCATCACTTGGGGCGTCTTGCGCTGCTCAAGGGTGAACGAGATACAGCGCGCTCGTACTACCTGCGCAGCATGGCGCTGTGCCAGACCTTGAATCGGACGCATATGACAGCGCGCTGTCTGGCTGGGCTGGCCGGTGTCGCGATTCACGAGGGCGACTTCCAGCGCGCCGCTCGGCTGCTGGGAGCGGCGCTGCCACACGTGCCCGGCGACCTCACGCCGGCTGATCAACGCGAATATCAGTCGTTCGAGGAGACGGTGCGCGCAGCGCTGGGGGATGAAGCGTATCAAGCCATCACAGCGATTGTGGACTTGGGTGAAGCCGTGCAAATCGCGTTCGCATGAGCGCGATAGCGAAGCTGAAGCGCGCCAGCGGGGGAACGCTACAGAGAGCGTTCCCCTACCCACGTCAAAACATTCGGCGACCAACTTAGCCAGCACCAGCCAGCGCCTTGTGTCCCTCCGCTTCTTTCAGTAATTGCTCGGCACCTTGCGCGCCGGCTCTACCGGTCGTGCCGAGCATCTGCGCCAGCTCCTCCAGGCGCGCCTTGCGATCCAGCGCGCGCACGACGGTCAGTGTGCGCCCGTCGCGCTGAACCTTCTCGACCTTGAAGTGCGCATCGCCGAAGCTGGCGAGTTGCGGCAGGTGGGTGATGCACATCACCTGATGTGCGCGGGCCAGCTGCCAGAGCTTTTGGCCGACGATCGTGCCGACGCGCCCGCCGATGCCCTGGTCAATCTCGTCGAAGATCAGCGTCGGCGTGCTATCGGCCAGCGAGAGGGTTGCCTTCAGCGCCAGCATCAAGCGCGCCGTCTCGCCGCCTGACGCGATCTTCGCCAGCGGCTTCAGCCCCTCGCCCACGTTGGGCGCGATCATGAACTCGACACGATCGGCGCCGGTCGCGTCCGGCTCTTGCGGCGTGATCTGCACCTCGAAGCGCGCACCGCTCATGCGCAGGTCTTGCAGCTCCGCCTCGATGCCATAAGCGAGCCGCTTCGCTGCGGCCCGCCGCTGCTCGGAGAGTTCGCCGGCGATCTCTGCGATCTCCCTAACCAACTGTTGCTCTTGCTGCTGCAGCGCTTCGATGTGCTCGGCGCTGTGCTCGATCTGATTGAGTTCGGCCTCGGCCTGTTCGCCGAAGGCAATCACGGCCTCGACCGTCTCGCCGTATTTGCGTTTGAGCTTCTTGATCAGCTCCAGCCGGTCTTCGACCTTCTGCAGCCGTTGCGGATTGAACTCGATCGCGTCGCGGTAGTCGCGCAGCGTGCGCGCCACTTCGGCGATGATGGCGTTCGCCTCTTCGAGCGACTTGTAATACTCCTCGAACTGCTTGTCGAAGCGCACCAGGTGCGCGATGGCGCGCATGGCCTGGGCGATTAGGTCCAGCGCCGCCGGCGCGTCGCGCGTGGACTCGTAGAGCGCGGCGTGCGCTTCGTCGGCGTACGCGGCCAACGCCTCGGCGTTGGCCAGCCGGGTGTGCTCCGCCTGCAGCGCCGCTTCTTCGCCGGGCTTGAGGCGGGCTGCGCGAATCTCTTCGAGCTGGAACTTAAGCATGTCCACGCGCCGGGCGTGCTCGCGCTCGTTGCGCCGGAGTTCATCGAGCTGCCGGCGCACCGCACGCAGCTCACCCACCTTGGCCGCGACGCGCTGGCGCAGCTCCCACAAGCCGGCATAGCGATCCAGCAAGTTGACGTGTTCTTTCACCCGCAGCAGCGAGAGGTGTTCGCTCTGGCCGTGCACGTCCACCAGCAGCTCGCCCAGCTCGCGCAGCGCTTGCTGGCCGACTGCGCGGCCGTTCACGCGGGCGATCGAGCGGCCGTTAGCACGCACTTCGCGGGCCAGCGTCAGTTGGCCGGGTTCGTCGCACTCGATGCCGTGTTCGGCCAGCACTGCTTCGACCTGTGCGCGCACCGCGCCCTCGCACGAGAAGACGCCCTCGATCAGGGCGGCCGGCGCGCCGGCGCGCACCATGCCGGCCTCGGCCCGGTCGCCCAGCAGCAGGGCAATGCAATCCACGATGATGGACTTGCCGGCGCCGGTCTCGCCCGTGAGCACGTTCAACCCCGGGGCGAACTCGATGTCGAGCGCCTCGATGATCGCGAAATCGCGCACACGAAGTTCGGTCAACATCAGGCTTTCAACCACGAAGGACACGAACGACACGAAGCAATCTGGTGATCGAAGCTTAGCGTTTCTTCGTGTCCTTCGTGGATGCAATCATGCAGCTTGGTCGAGGGCGGCGGCGAAGATCTGCAGCGCTTCCTCGATCTGCTGTTCGTTCACCACCAGCGGCGGGATCCAGCGAATGACGTTTTCGTACGAGCCGCACGTCAAGAGCAGCAAGTCGTGGTCGGCGCAATACTTCACGATCTGCTGCGTGAGCGGCTTGCTCGGCTCGCGCGTGTTCGCATCCACGAACTCGGTGGCGACCATGCACCCCAGGCCGCGCACGTCGCCGATGATGGGGAAGTCTTTCTGCAGCGCGCGCAGGCCGCGCATCAACTGATCGCCGCGTGCCAAGCTATTCTCCGGCAGCTTCTCGTCCTTCATCACGCGGATGGTTTCGACGGCGGCGGCGGCCGATACCAGGTTCGGCCCATACGTGCCGCCATGCGAGCCGGGTAACCACTTCGCCATAATCTCACGCCGCGCTGCGACGCAGCTCAGCGGCATGCCCGACGCCAGGCCCTTGGCCATCACCAGGATGTCGGGGATGACACCGAAGTGCTCCAGCGCGAAGAACTTGCCGGTGCGGCCAAAGCCGGTTTGCACTTCGTCGAAGATGAGCAGGATGCCGTGTTCGTCGCAGATCTGGCGCAGGGCGCGCAGGAACGAGGCCGGCGGCACAACGTAGCCGCCCTCGCCCAGCACCGGCTCGACGACGATGGCGGCGGTTTCCTGCGGCGCCGTCTGCGTCTTGAGCATGAAGCGCACGGCGTCGGGCGCGTAGCCGCAGCAAGCGCCGTCGTCGGGGCAGCGCGCGCTCAACGCCGCGCGTTCCGCCTCGCTCATCGCCCGCTTGGCCACGGGGCAGTGATAGCAATGCGCGTAGGGCGCAGCGAAGACGCCGGAAGGCAGCGGCTGGTATTTCAGGCGATAGCTGGTCTTGCTCATCGTCATCGCCATCGTCAAATGCGTGCGGCCATGGAAGGAGCCCTCGAAGACGATGACGTTGGTGCGGCCGGTCGCCTGCTTGGCCAGCTTGACCGCCGCCTCGACCGCTTCCGCGCCGCTGTTGCTGAAGAAGAAGGTATCTATCGGCGGCGGGCAGATGCTCGCCAGTTCGTCGGTCAGCTCGAGCACTTTGTCGCCGATGCCGACGCCGATTTGGCCATGCAGGATCTTGGCGGCTTGCTCCTGGATCGCCCGCACGATGCGCGGGTGGGCGTGGCCGGTGTTCGTCACGCCGATGCCGCAGGTGAAGTCCATGTAGCGCCGGCCGCTTTTGTCGTAGAGGTAGATGCCTTCGCCGCGGTCAATGTGGATGTCGAAGGCGCGTGCCCAGACGGGAGAGAGGTTTTCTTTGGCCATGATGGTCGAAAGTGTATGTGTGCTCAAGAATCGCGCAGCGACTAGGCGTCACCGCTCTAGAACAGATATTCTATCCGGCTTTCGTCACTTGCCTTGGGTGTATCTCCCGCCGGGGGAATTGCAACGAAGCCGGCCATGCTCCGGCTGCGTCACGCGTTGCGCGCAGATTCATCTGCTGCGCGAATTGCAACTTTGAGTTGGGTCAGGGCGGTGTGCGGATCGCAACCGGCGAGCACTCACAGGCCAGGCGCAGCCCTGCCACACCTGGCCTGCCTATAATCTCTCGTGATGGCGCGCTGGTTGGCGAACAACGTCAGTCTGATGATCCTGGCGGTATTGCTGGCTCTGTTCGTGTGGGGCGTGGCTTCGTTGCAGCAAGACCCGATCGAGGACAGAACCCTTGCTGCGCCGGTGGTCATCGTCGCTCCGCCGGCATCCGACCAGACTATCTCCGCCAGCACGCTTCCGCCCACCGTGACAGTGCACATCCGTGCGCCGAAGAGCACACTCGAGTCGCTCGGCGCCAACGGCGTGCAGGTGCCGGTGGATCTCTCGCAACTCGGCGTGGGCCAGCACGTCGTCAAGCTCGACCCTGTGATTAGGGCGGAGCCGTCCAAGTTGATGTCCTCTCGCCCGCTCACTGCCAGCGTGACGATCGAGCAGATCACCGAAGCCAGCGTCCCGATCCGCGTCGTCGTGGAGGGCACGCCGGCTATCGGTTACCAGGCACAGTTACCCAGCGTCGAACCCATCCAGGTAACGATCACCGGCACGCAGCAAGTCGTCTCACGCGTCGCCAGCGTGGACGCGGTGATCAACGTAGATGGCGCGCGTTCCTCCGTCCAGCAGACCGTCCGGCTGGTTGCGCGCGATCGGGGTGGCCAAGCCGTGTCGAACGTCAGCATCGCGCCCGGCACTGCTGTTGTTCGCGTGCCGATGGAACAGCTCAGCAACTTCAAGGACCTAGCGGTGCGCGTGCGGCCGACCGGCCAGCCGGCAGAAGGTTACGCCATCACCAGCATCTCGGCCTCGCCTCAAGTGGTGACAGTCTATGGGCCACGCGACGCGATCCAGCAGTTGCCCGGCTTCATTGATACGCTGGAAGTGTCGGTTGCCGGCGCGACACAGGATGTGGAACAACGCGTGGGGTTGAACGTGCCGCCGAACGTCTCACCCATCGCCGACAACGTGACGGTGCTCGTGCGGGTGCGGATCGAGCCACAGCAAGGCGCGCTGACTGTATCGCGCCGGCCGATCGTGATCGGCATCACCGAGACCTTGAGTGTGAAGGTGTCCCCTCTGGTGGTGGATATTGTGTTGGCCGGGCCGCAACCCACGCTGAACAGCCTTACCCAGGATTCGGTGCGGGTCGAGGTGGATGCGACCGGCTTGGGCATCGGTGTGCATCAACTCACGCCCAAAGTCATTGTGCCGGAAGGCGTCGCCGTGCAGAGCGTGATCCCCACGACGGTGCAGATCGAGGTGACCGATGCCAACTCCAGCGGGGCGCGTGGCCGGGGTGGCATTACTTCGAGAACGCACTCTTCACGAAGAACCACACATTCGCCGGCCGCTCGGCCAGCCGTCGCATGAAGTAGGGATACCAGTGCGTCCCGTATGGCACATAGATGCGCACGGCGTAGCCCTCGGCGGCGAGCCGTTCCTGGAGTTCGCGCCGCACGCCGTAGAGCATCTGGAATTCGAATTGATCGCGCGGGATCTTCTGCGCTTCGGCGTAGGCCTTCGCCGCAGCGATCATCTTCTCGTCGTGCGTGGCTAGTGCGGCTAACGGTGGGGTGCGCCCGTCATCGCTGCGCCGGGCGTTGGCCGACCGGTCAAGCAGCAACTGTGCCAGCTTGACGTAGTTGGCGTCAACGTCGGCTTTGTGGGGATAGGCCTTGTCCGGCGGCTCTCGATAGGCGCCCTTGCACAGCCGGATGCGGATGCCGGCGTCGGCCAGCGCGATCAGGTCGGCCTCGCTGCGATACAGGTAGGCTTGGATCACAGCGCCGATGTTGTCGAACTCTCGGTGCAGCTCGCGCACGATCGCCAGCGTGCGGTCGGTGTGTGGCGTGCCTTCCATGTCCACGCGCACAAAGTTGCCGTGCGACTTGGCGCACGCGACCACGCGGCGCACATTCTGCAGGCAGAAGTCGTAGTCCAGGTCCAACCCGAAATGGGTCAGCTTGAGCGACACGTTCGAGCGCACGCCGCCGGCGGCGATCTCGTCCAGCGCACGCAGGTATTCATCCGCAGCGCTTCTGGCCTCTGCTTCGCTCGTCACGCTCTCGCCGAGGAAGTCGAGCGTCGCATACAGGCCTTTCGCGTTCAGCGCGCGCACGGCGGCAATGGCCGCACCGATGGTCTCGCCGGAGACGAACCGTTGCGCCACCTGCCGCGAAACCGGCATCTGCGTGATCAGCTCCTGCGCCCAGCCGGCGCGCGAGAGGGCCAGGAAGGCATGTTGCAGCATGCGGATGAATCTTATACCGATTGCTCAGTCAAAGCGTGTTTAGTTCCGGAACCGCAGATATGTCATGCCCGTGTAAGCGCTGTTCGTTACATAGAACTTCTGTGCTAGGCAGGAAGCCCGGCGCCAAACCATCGGGCTAAGGGGACGGGCGGGCTTCGGCAGGCTTCGACGGGCTTCGACGGGCTTCGACGGGCTCAGCCCGCGCGAATCCCACGGCCGCAGGCGTGAAGCCGGCGGCTACCGCACGGTTTGTGCATTGCCCGCCTCCTTCAGCGCGGCCCATTCATGGCCGCGCTGCTTCGAGCGGTCTGACCTGTCGGCACCGTTCCATGTAAAATTTGCTCGCTGCCGGTGAGCAGCGCAACAAGATCAATTTCGACCCTCCCGGCACGGTTTGCGGGAGGGTTGATTTTGCAGGTGAATCATGGCAACGACATCCGATCTTCGCAGAGGCATGCTCATCCGCTACAACGGCGACGTGTGGCGCGTCCTGGAGTATCAGCACATCGCGCCCGGCAACTGGCGCGCCATGGTGCGCATGAAGCTGAAGAACATCAACAACGGCAAAGTGATCGAAGACCGGGTGCGCGCCGGCAGCGAGATTGACGTCGTGCAGTCCGAGATTCGCCCGGCGCAGTTCCTCTACAAGGACGGCAACACCTATCACTTCATGGACACCGAGACCTTCGACCAGATCGCGCTGGATGAAGACATGGTCGGTGACGCCGCGCAGTTCATGCGCGAGAACGATACGGTGAACCTGCTCGTGCTCGACGGCGCGCATATCGCCGGCGTGGAATTGCCCACTTTCGTCACGCTGAAGGTGGTTCAGGCCGACGTCGCCGTGCGTGGCGACACGGCGACCAACGTGATGAAGAATGTCACGCTGGAGACCGGTGCGGTGATTCAGGTGCCCAGCTTCGTCAAAGAAGGCGATGTGCTGAGGATAGACACCCGCACCGGCGAATACATCGAGCGGGTGAAAGAGTAACCTAGAAGCCCGGCTCTTGACTTGAAACCCGGTTTCTCAAAGAAACCAGGTGCCTGTTTATTACCACCGCTGCGCGATCCCCTCCGCCGTGCGATACGCCAGCGCCATGATCGTCAGAAAAGGGTTGAAGCCGCCGTTCGTCACGTGGACGGAGCCATCGGCGATGTAGAGGTTGTCCGTCCCGTGCACGCGGCATTGCGGATCCACGACCGAAGTGCGCGGGTCGTCGCCCATCCGGCACGTGCCGGCTTGGTGCTGCCCGCCGGAGAGAAACGGCGCTTGCGGCGGCTCGCCCCACACCTCGATTGCGCCGGATGCCTTCAGCCATTCGACTGCTTTCGCGTGCAAGAACTGCGCGGTGCGGATGGATTCCGGGTGCGTCGTGCCCGACAAGCGCGCCACCGGAATCCCCCAGCGGTCTTTCACGCTGGGATCGAGCGTCACGCGCGCGTTCGGGCTGGGGATGTCCTGGATCGGCCCTTTGATCTCGCTGCAGCGACGATAGTGATCGCGCATCCAGTGCTTGGCTGCCAACCCCCAGCGCGGCGCGCCGGGCGGCAGGTAGCGCTTCCAGAAGATCGCGGGCAGCACGATGAAGTCGTCGGCCAGCATGCCGCCGCCGATCACGCCGTCGTTGTCGTGGCTCCAGCGCGTCGTCGCTGTAGTCACGCCGGGGCCGAGGCCGTCGTAGACCTCCTCTTCAAACAGACCAACTGCGCCGACATACACGTGGCCTTGCAGGTTGCGGCCGATGTTGTCGTTCGTGAAGCCGGAGTGCAGCAGCAGGCGCGCCGTCTCCACCGCACCGGCGGCCAGCACGACGACCTCCGCTTCGACGACCGCGCGATGGTCGTTGGCATCGAAGTAGCTCACGCCGGTCGCATGGCCGTCGCGCATCAGCACGCGCTCCACCATTGCGTCCGTGACCAGGTCGCACTTGCCGGAAGCGATGGCGCGGGTGATGAAGGTGTTGTGCGCGCCGTTCTTTGCATCCACCGGACACATGAAGCCGACGCAGTGCTGGCAGCGGATGCAAGCCGGCCGGCCGTCGAACGGCATGCTGTTGATCGCCAGCGGCACGGGTAGGGTCGGCCAGCCCAGCGCTGCTGCGCCGCGCCGGTGGATCGCGCCGGGCCGGGTGAGCGGCAGCGGCGGCATCGGGTAGTCGCGCCGGTAGGGCGGCAGGTGAGTCATTGCGCCGGCGTCGCCGCACACGCCCAGCGCGTGCTCGACCGCTTCGTAGTACGGCGCGAGGTCGTCGTAGCTGATCGGCCAGTCGGCCAGCGACGAGCCTTCGGGCACGCCGTAGGTCGTCGCCATCCTGAAGTCTTTCGGGTGGAAGCGCCACGCCTGCCCGCCGTAAACCGGCGTGCCGCCGCCCACCGCCGCAGCATTGGCCTGGTAGCCATCCTGCCAGGGCAAGACGACGCGCGTCTGGCCGTTTGGCGCTTCGACCACGCGCGGGTGGTCGGCGCTGGGTCCGGCGTTGTGGCCGTAGAGCGACATGCGCTGGTTGCGCAGGTGATCGCGGCCGGTCTCTGCGAAGGTCAGCCAGCGCCCGCGTTCGAGCAGCAACACGCGCTTGCCGGCTGCGGTCAACACGTTCGCGGCCACGCCGCCGCCTGCGCCTGCGCCGACGATGACCACGTCGTATCGCTTCGGCTCGCTCATCCGCGCACCTCGAAGCCGACCAGCCTCATGCCCGCCTTGCTGCTCCAGAAATGTTCGTGCACGTGTTCTGCGAAGAGGCGAAAGAAGGCGGAAGGTTGAAACGTGCTGAGCAGCGCATCCTGGCGCTCGGCATCCAGTTCGGCGAAGGGGGCGCCGAAGGCCACCTGCGCTTCGAGGTCGAGCTGCGTGAGAAAGGCAGCGTAGTCGCGCTGCATGACCGACAGATCGCCATCGAGCATGGCAAGCAGCCGAGCGGCCGCGCCCGATGCCACCGCGCCGGGCGATTCATCGTCGGGTGGGATGATGCGATCTGCCGCTGCGTTCAAAGTTGCGATTTGCTGAGGCGTCAATGGCATGGGCGCAATTGTATGGGCGGTTACGCAGCGCGAAGTTGCCCGGCGGCAACCGGCGACCCAGTCCGCGAAGGCGGACTTTGCCCGGAGTTGCCCGCGACTTCAGTCGCAGGGCATTTCAGCGCACATGGGCACGGAACGCGTCCGGGCACGGAACGGAGTCCGTGCCCTACCGTGCGACGTTTTGCCTATATGGGCGAATGCCCTGCGGCAACCGGCGACCCAGTCCGCGAAGGCGGACTTTGCCCGGAGTTGCCTGCGACTTCAGTCGCAGGGCATTTCGGCGCACCCGGGCACGGAACGGAGTCCGTGCCCTACCGTGCGACGTTTTGCCTATATGGGCGAATGCCCCTGCGGCAACCGGCGACCCGGTCCGCGAAGGCGGACTTTTGCCCTAAGTTGCCTGCGACTTCAGTCGCAGGGCAACGGGTCGCCCTACTGCGCGCTCGCTTTCAACACGCGTGCCGGCGCCAACGGCCGCACCTGATACCACCGGTTGGCTGCCGGCACAATCACGCTCTCGAAGCGGTCGAGCGTCACGCTGGCGTCCCCGCTTTCAACCACGACGCGGCCGGCGATCACCGTGAGCGCGTGGAAGCTCTGCCCCCGCGTGTCGAGCGCGAGCGTCTCGGCCTGGGACGCGAGCAGGTCGAGCGTGAAATAGGGGCATGCGACGAGCTGTTGCGCGTCGGTATCCAACATCGGCCGCAAATGGCGCACCTGGCCGGTGGCGCTCGGGTCGGTCACGGCCAGCGATTGCTCGATGTGCAGCGCGCGGCCGGCGCTGGCCGGCCGGTTCCAGTCCCACACCCGATAGGTGATGTCGGACGTTTGCTGCACCTCGTAGATCAGCAGGCCGGGCCCCAGCGCGTGCAGCGTGCCGGCGGGCATGAAGATCGTGTCGCCCGCGCGCACTGCTAGATGCTGAACCAGTTCGCGCACACTGCCATCGCGGATGGCCCGCTGGAGCGCATCGGGTTCGACGCCCGGCTTCACGCCGGCGATCAACTGCGCGCCGGCGCTGGCCTCCAGCACATACCAGGCCTCGGTCTTGCCGAAGTGGCCCGGACCTTCCAGCGCGATAGCTTGCGCGTCGTTCGGGTGCACCTGGATGGAAAGCCAGTCGTTACAGTCGAGCAGCTTGATGAGCAGGGGGAAGCGCGTGCCGGTGTGGGCGACGACGGCTTCGCCGAGCAGCGCTGCGCCGAGTTCGCCGGCCAGCTCGGCCAGCGTGCGGCCGGCGTGACGGCCATCCGCGATCCGGTTGTGCTCGTACACGATCCACGCCTCGCCGATGGGTTGGTCGGCGTCCGGCTTCAACCGCCGGCCGCCCCACACGCGATGGTGATACTCGGGGAGGAGTCGAAGGAGTTCGGCCATGTTTCACCGCCAGCTTATCACGAGCGTTCCCCAGGGCGCAATCGTCAGCGCATCGAGCGGTTGCGGTTCACCCAGCAGGAACTCGACGCGCTCGCCGGTGGGCACAGGCGATTCCGCGACATCGAGCGCGACCGTTTGTGCTTGCGCGCTGAAGTTGAAGATCATCGCGATCACCTCGTCGCCGGCCCAGCGCCAGATGCCCATGCAGGTCGAGCAGCCGGTTACGGCGTCCATCATGCGGAAGTCGGTGCTGCGCAGCGCCGCGCGTTCGTTGCGCAGCCGAGTCAAGGCGCGGTAATAGTTCAGCAGCGAGTTGGGATCGCCGTCCTGCTCCTCGACCGAGACGCCGTCGTTAGGCCGGTTGTTGCGGTTGGCCGGCTTGAACCACGTCGTCATGCCTGGGCCGGTTTCGTTGGCATACCAGTCCATCGGCTCGCGGCGAAACTCGTCGTAGATCGGGCCTGGTCCCTTCACGCCGCGCATGCCAATTTCCTCGCCGTAGTAGATGATCGGAATGCCGGGCGTGAGGATGGCGGCAGCGGCGGCCAGCCGCATGCGCGCCGGGTCGCCCTCGACGGATGAGGCGATGCGATTAGTGTCGTGATTAGAAGGGAAGCGCACGATCTGCGCGCCGCGCGGATACAGGTTGAGCATGGCGCGATAGGCCGGCTGCAGCAGCAACGGATCCACGGCGCCGTTCAGCACGCCTTTGCCCACCGAGTTCTCGCCGCCCGACAGGCGCAGGTACCACGGGAAGTCGAAGAGCGCGTCGAACCCTTCGCCGAAATAGCGCTGCAAGGTAGATGGCTCGCCGTCCCACACCTCACCCAGCAGCACGGCATCCGGATTCTTGGCTTTCACTGCCTCGCGCAGATCTTCCCAGAACCAGTGTTCGACGCCGCGGGCGTAATCGGCGCGCAGGCCGTCCACGCCTAAATCGAGCCAGAACTCCGCCGCGCTGATCAGGTAAGCGTTCACTTCGCGGTTGCTGTGATTCCACTCCGGCAGGTCGGCGATGCCGAAGAACGAAGCATATGAAAGGTTATTCGCGTCTTTGAACAGAAACCATTTGGTGTAGGGCGATTGTGGGTTGCCGTAGGCGTCCTGGAAGAACGGATGGCCCTTCGAGGTGTGGTTGGCGACGAAGTCCACGATCAGGTGCATGCCGCGCCGCTCGATCTCGTCCACTAACGCCTTGAAGTCGTCGAGCGTGCCGAACTGAGGGTTGACCGCCTTGTAGTCGGCCACGTCGTAGCCGTGGTAGGTGAGCGAGGGGTAGTGCGGGTTCAACCAGATCGTGTTGACGCCGAGCGATTGGATGTAGTCGAGCTTCTGCTGGAGTCCTCGCAAATCGCCAACGCCATCGTCGTCGGAATCGTAGAAGCTGCGCAGGAAGACCTGATACAACGTGGCGTCGTTGAACCAGGCCGGCGACGCGATGACCGGCCGGCGATCCGGCGTAGGCGTCGGCCGGGCCGGGCGCGGCGTGGCAGTCGGTGAATCGGTGGGCTGGGGCGTGGGTGGGATCGTCGGCGCAGGGGTGAACGTCGCTGCCGGCGCGGTTGGCGCCGTCGTCGGGGCAGCTGGCGGCGCCGGACAGGCGCAAAGCGCAGCTGCGCAGATGGCAAAGGCGATCCAAATTCGTCCCCAAGGTCTCATGTCATACTCTCCTCAATCCAAAGATGGCCGGTCGCAACCCGCCCAAGTTTACGCGGAACGTCGAATCGCGCTGCCATAGCGATGGCATGTGTGCAAGCGTATGTTCCATCAGCCGCACCTCTGCCGTGATGAAGGCGCAGCGCGCCCCCGGTTTCGCGACGCGGGCAGCCTCGCGCAGTAACGCCGGATAGAGCGCGACGTTGTCGTCGTGCGATCCGACGCGATGGCCGAAGGGGAGATCGGCAGTGATGGCATCCACGCTCGCGTCCGGCAAGGGCAAGTGGCGCATGTCCCAGTCGTGCACCTCGAAGGCGCCGCGCCCATCTTTCGAGCCTTTTAGATAGGCCGCGATGTTCTCCTGAGCGCAAGCGATGGCTTGCCGGTCGGTGTCGCAGCCGATCAGCCGGCGCGCCGGGCCGGCCAGCGCACGTTCGATCAGCAGCGTGCCCGAGCCGCATCCCAAGTTGAGGTAGACATCGTCCGGCGTGGGCCGGGTCAACAGCGCCATTGCGTGAGCGACGGTCGCCTGCAGCGAGCCGGCGATGTTGCAGACGCGCCAGTCACGCGTGGCGAGCGGCTTGGGCGAGAGGCGCACGAGCACGTCCCAGCCGGATGCTTGCCGAATCCCCACTCCCGACTCCCGGCTGGCCTTGGAAGTCGGAAGTGGGGAGTCGGGGGTGAAGTCGAATGCAGGCCGGACGCGGATCAGCAAGTCGCCTTCTTCGTTCACCTCGCGCAGGCCGGTGTGCTGTGCGATCGCCGACTTCAGGCGGGTCATCACCGTCGAGCCGGCGCCGGCTGCGCCGAGCATGAAGGTGCGGTATGTGTCGCGCGGCATCAGGCCGAGCGCAGCGTCAATCTGCGCCAACAGCGCGCGCAGGTGTTGGTCGCCGAGCAGCGCTTTTGGGCGCGGAATCGCGTAGTGCCGGAGCAGGTAAACCGCCAGAACCGTTTTAAGGTCGAGCAGCGGGCGAATCGCGCGTGCGGAGAAGCGGATCACGCCGGGCCGCATTGCGCGTATGTCACGCGCGCCCAGCATCCCGATCTCCTCGCATGCGAACCGCTCGAGGCCGGCGATGACGTCGGCTTCGCAGGAGCGCACCTCCACGGCGTCACTGTATCACGCTGCCGCCTGTTAACGCTTCGCCGCGGACGGTTGCCGCGCCCCTCGCCTCAAGGACTTCTCCGCCGGAACGACGCGCACCGGCAGGCCGGCGTAGAACTGGCGCAGGGTGGGCAAGTAGTTGCTGATTTCGTAGCCATCCCAGCGATCGCGATCGCTCACTTGGAAGATCGCCCCGCCGATGATCGGCGAAGGATACGACTTGCCGTCCACCACCAGCGGCGCGCTCTGCAGCCGGATGTATTTGTCACACCAGTCGCGGAACTTCTCCTGACTGTAGGCGTGCGCCTTGAAGCCGCCCACGCCGCCCTGGTCGAGGCCGCATTCGGAGCAGTAGATGGCGCGCACTTTCGGGTCGAAGCCGCAGCGAGTGAAGAGAAATTCCCAGCGGCGCTCGAACCACTTCCACTCGTTGGGCTGGTCAATGTGTTGCGGGTTGGGCGAGTAGAGGTGCATGTCGAAGGCGATGAGGCCGCTGTTGTAGGCGGGGGCGTAGAGTTCACGAATGATGTCGCAGGTCTCCGAGCTGGTGAAATCAGGGCAGCCCATCGAGAACGTGCCGGCGGCGTAAGTTGCGCCGCTGCCCTGCTTGATGCGCCGCGCCACCTCCAGGTCAATCTGTGCGCGCCGGCGCAGGTCGTTGCCGTCCTGGCCGAGCTGGTCGGCTTCGTTTAGGCCGATGTAAATCAGGTTCTTGTCGGTCGCGCCCTCTAGGCCGTTGATGATCTGTTCGACGCTGGGCACCACGCCGTGCTCGAAGAACCGGCGCACCATGACCACGGCGCCGGGATGGGCGCGCTTGAGCTGGCTGGCGCCGGCGAAGTTGTTCATGCACAGGAAGAACTTGCAGCCATGCCGGGCTTCCTCGAACGCCACTTCGCTGTTGGTCATGGCGTGGATGCCGAGCCTGAACGTAGTGCGCGGCGGCCGGCCGATGTCGGAGCCGGTGTCGGGTGGTGGTTCACCGTGGAATTCCAGCCAGGTCGTGGATACGAAGACGCCGACGGGCTGATCGCTTTCGTTCGGGCCGAAGCGCAGGTTGGCGCCGCTGACCTGCAACGGCACGGCCGCCCAGCCATCCCGCACCGACAGCACGTCCACGACGGTGCCTTTCTTCAGCATGCCGAGCACCGTGCCTTCCAAACTGGGCTTCATGCGCACGTTCAACAGATCGGCGATGACGGTCGCTTTCACAGTTGCCTCCCTGGGTTGCCCCCGCTTTTACCTCTTATAAACGCAGAAGGGAAAGACAAACTCCCGATGCTCGATCGAGACATCGGGAGTTTAGCGCCTGTTGCCCCTGCTGGCGAATGCACTCCTCGCCGCAGCACAGGCTTCATGTGGGCAGCTTGGGTTGTAGAACGGCGAAGAGATACGCCCCAACGAGCGCGCCGGCGAAGGTAGCCAACGCCAGCCAGGTGCCGGCGCCGATTTGCGCGTAGATCGGCCCGGGGCACGCGCCGGTGATGGCCCAGCCCAGCCCGAAGATGATGCCGCCGATGACGACGCCTTTTTGCCACTTCTTCTCTTTGATCGTGATCGGCTCACCTTGGATCGTCTTCAAGTTGAAACGCTTGATCAGGAAGACGCTGATCGCGCCGACCAGCACGGCCGAAGCGATGATCAAATACATGTGCGCTTCCTCGAAGCGGAACATCTTCTGGATACGGAACCACGAAATTACCTCGGACTTGGTCAGCACGATGCCGAACATTACCCCGATGAGCAAGACGAAGAGACGTTGCATGGTTCGACCTCCTTCAGCTCAACGTGCGAACAGTGCGCCGCCCCACGTCATGGCCAGCCCGCCGATGAAGAAGCTGATGCTCGCGATCAGGCTCGGCAAGCGCAGGTTGGATAGGCCCATGATCGTGTGGCCGGAAGTGCAGCCATCGGCGTAGCGCGTGCCGAAGCCGACCAGGATGCCGCCGATGAACAGCTTGACCACACCTTCGAGCGAGGCGAATTCCGGCGGCAGCAACTGCGGTGGCCGCGCCGATAGGAAGTTGGCGGCGATGAAACCGCCCAGCAGCACGCCGGCGACGAAGATGAGATTCCACGACTCCTTTCGCACATCGTTGTTCTTCAGGTACGGCAATTGGGATTTCGGGAAAGCGAGCGAACACCAATGGCGGAAGGAGCTGGAAATGCCGAGCGTCTTGCCGGTGAGAATCAGCAACAACGGCACGCTCAGCCCGATCAAAGGCCCCGCGATATACCAGGGCCACGTCTCGAAAAGCCAATCCATCGCAATCTCCTCTCGTAAGCAGTTGAATTTACGCCGCGGTTCGGGCACGACGAAAGGATGCATTCGCCAGCGGGGGCTGTAGGGCGCGCTCTGAATGGCCCGCATGGGCTACCGTAGTGCGCCGTTGGCGGCGCACACGGGTATGTCCGCGAATGCACCCCGACGAAACGCGGCGTTTTAAGATATTTAGAGTCCGGCTACGGCAAAAGGTTACACAGTTACGGGCGCTACTGGTAATACTCCTTCAGCTTCTCGGCCAGCTTCTCGCGCAGTTTGGCGCGCGCGCGGTGCAGGCGCACCTTCACGGCCGATGGGCTGATACGTAACTGTTCGGAGGTCTCGAGGACGGAGAGGCCGTCCAGATCACGCATCACCAGCACCCGGCGCAGCGTCTCCGGGAGCGAAGCGATGGTCTCGTTGATATGGGCATGAAACTCCTGGTTTTCGATGAGTTCGTCCAGCGCCGTGTAGTCCGCCGGCTCGCCCGCTGCACTGATGCCCTCGATCCCGTTCGGTTGGCTGTGTTCATTCAGGTCGGCCTCGGTGATTTCGCCCCGCCGTTTCCTGTAGCGTAACCGCTCCAGCGACGCATTGTGAGCGATGCGATATAACCATGTCCCCAGAGAGGCGTTGCCCTCGAAGTGCTGAATGGCGCGGAAGGCGCGGAAATAGGTCTCCTGTACGACATCCTCAGCTTCACACCGGTCGCGGAGGATCTCGTAGGCATGCCGGTAGAGCCTGCGCCCGTGCATTCGCATGCACTCGGCGCAGGCTGTCATATCACCCGCTTTTAGCCGGGCGACGAGTTGTCGCTCATCATCCGGCGCATCAACCAAATCCGCCAATATCGCGGGTTAACCGTAGCGACCTCGCAGGATCATTTCAAGCGCGATTTGGTAATGGCTCGTTAAGCCAACGCTAATGCCTTCGGCCTGTCGTACAGCTCACGTGGGTGTATTTCCCGCTGAGGGCAAATTGCCCGCGACTTCAGTCGCGGGCAATTTGCGGCAAAGCCGGCTATGCGCCGGCTTTGCCATGCGTTGCGCGCAGATTCATCCGCTGCGCAAATCTACATTACACCCCGCTTCATGACGCAGCAGGAACGACGGTCGGATAGCGCTTGGTGTAGTCGCTCATGCCCTCGGGCGCGATGTTCAGTAGGTCGGAGAAGCCATGGCGCACCAGCAGGCTGCACACCGCGCTTGCGCGCGTGCCGCTCTCACAGGTGACGACGATCTTTCGGTCGCGCGGCAGCGCATCTATGTAGTTGCGGATGTTGCCCAGCGAGATGAGACGGACATCCGTCTTGCCATTCGGGATGACGCCGTTGGCCCACTCGAACGGCTCACGCACGTCTAGGATCACTGCGTCGGCCGCTTGTGCGTGAGCGTGTAGGTCTTCCAGCGATCCGACCGGCAAAGTCGCCGTGGGCAGCCCGGCCGCAGCCCAGGCTTGAACCGGCTCGCGGACGTAGCCCAGCACCGGATTGCGCTGCACAGATGCCTGCGATGACCACAATGCTGCGGCGGTCGCGGCGACGACAGGGACATCGCTGATGAAGATCAGCGGCTCGCCGGGCGCCGTGACGGCCGAGACGCGGTTGATCAGCTTGTCTTTGTGGTAGGTGACGTTGATGGCGCCGCGTGGATGGCCGGCGGCGAAGTCCATCTGTTTGCGTAGATCAATCAGCACGGCGCCGGTTTGCGTGGCTTCGTAGGCTTGCTGGATGGTCAGGGCCGGCGCACGCACGGCCGAGGCGACGCCCTGTTCGGTCAATGCTTCCGGCAAAGGTAGCGCGCCGCGGTTGGTGTTGCGATGCCGCAGCACCGCTTCGACGACGCGGCGAGGCGTCTCGCCCGCCAGGCGGGCGAACTCCTCTTTGGTGCGCGCCTGCAGCATCCAATTGAAGCGGCGCTCGAAGCCGATGGTGCTGGAGGTTTTGCCGCTCATGTTCTTGCCGCCGCACGCCGAGCCGCCGTAGTGGGCGGGGAAGATCTCGCAATCGTCCGGCAAGGCCAGCAACTTCTGCACGCTTTCGAACATCACATCGTTTCCGGTCATCGGCAAGTTCACCAGGTCGGTGCGGCCGACGTCGTTGACGAACAGGCAGTCGCCGGTGAGCACCATCCAGGGTCGCTCGGCGCGCGGGTTGTCGCTGATGGCATATGACATGTGCTCCGGCGTGTGGCCCGGCGTGTGAATCGCCGTGAGCGTGATGTTGCCGACTTGAATCTTGTCGCCGTCGTTGACGCGCACGTGGTCGAACAGCACCGTGGCGCTGGTCGCCTCGCCCTGAATGTCATCGCGGCTGGGCGCATAGATCGTCGCTCCGGTCAACGCTGCGATGGCGCGCCCGGTGGAGAAGTAATCGGCGTGAAAGTGGGTCTCGATGACCTTCGTGATCTTCAACCCCTTATCGGCCGCTGCCAGGATGTAGTCCTCGGCCGGAAGACTGGGATCCACGACTGCGGCTTCTCCCGTGGCCACGCAGCCGATGAGATAGGACGCCGCAGAGAGCGGCTCATTGAGGAATTGTCGAAAAATCATCGTTTGACTCCTTGTGAAATCAGTCTTGAGTGCACAGTGACTTTTATCAGTTTGAGTTTGCTGGTTTAGATGGCGTCGGCTGCGAAAGGTTACGCCCGGCCTCCACAGGCAGCCCGGCGCGAATCCAGCTTCGCGTGCCGCCGATCACCCGGTAGATCTCCTTGAAGCCCTGATCCAACAGTTGAAGCGCTGCGCGCCGGCAGCGCACACCGGCAGCGCAGATGAGGACGAGGGGACGTTGGGGATCAAGCATATGGAGGTGCGCTTCGAGCCGGTCGAGGGGAATCGAGAGCGCCCCCGGCACGTGGCCTGCGGCGTAAGCTTCGGGGTCGCTCACATCCACCACCACCGGCGGCGGGCTAACTTGCATCATCGCGTAGAGCTGGGCAGGCGAGATGGCCTGCGACTCCCCGTTCGCGACAGGGAAGCCGGCCGCACGCCACGCTGCGATGCCTCCCGCCATGCATCCCGCGACCTGATAGTGCTCTTTCAGCAGGCAATGCAACAGGGGCACCAGCGCGGCGTTCGGCTCGGAGACGATGACAACCGGCAGAGACCGCGGAATCAGTTTGCGGAACGCTACAGCGTGTCCCGTGCCTTGAAGGAAGATGCTGGCCGGGATGTTGAGCGAGGCCGGGATGTGCGCTTTTAGAAAGGCGGCGCGCTCGCGCGCATCAACCGGCACATGCCCGTCTAGAATGTGCTGCATGACCTGCGGCGGCGTGAGCGGATGCGTGCCCAGATACTCGATGCGCGCGAGGATTTTGCGGCTCATCATGTTGCTTCGTTCTTATCTGGGTTAGATGACCGGATCACCCCTGAAGTTACTTGCGATGGGGCAGCGCCGGCGTTGAACGAAGTCACACCATAGGTTCGCAGCCGATGTAACCAGAGACTATGTTGAATCATCTGAGTAGAAGAAATGAGCGTCGTCACACGAGTTGCTCCTGAGCGTGAGTCGGCGTCCTCCCGGCCTCCGAGGCGGATGCCCGATAAACCATCCTTCGTCCAGAGATACGTGCCCATCCTGCGCTGGCTGCCGGCCTACCGTCGTGCCGATCTGCCACAGGATCTGATCGCCGGCGTGATCACCGCAATCATGCTCGTGCCGCAGAGCATGGCGTATGCGCAACTCGGCGGCCTTCCTCCCCAGGTCGGCCTGTATGCAACGATCCTGCCGATCGCCGCCTACGCCATACTGGGAACGTCGGGGCAACTCGCGGTAGGACCGGCTGCGATCACGTCGCTGGCCGTGTTGGCCGGTGTGGGCGCGCTCGCCGCGCCGGGCACGCCGCGTTATCTGGAGCTGGTGCTGGCGCTCACCCTCATGGTCGGCATCATCAAGGTGGCGTTGGGCATCTTCCGGCTGGGCACAGTGCTGAACTTCGTCTCGGCGCCGGTGCTCTCCGGTTTCATGTCGGCTGCGGCGCTCGTGATCATCGCAAGCCAGCTCAAACACCTATTGGGCTTCAACGTGGCGGGCAAGGCGGTGCATGACCAGCTGTACGACGCCGTCACACACATTAACAAGACGAATCCCGTCACGCTGGCGATTGCGCTGACGAGCATCCTGATCCTAGTGCTGTTCAAGAGCCGCGCAGTCAAAGCGTCCTTGGGGAAGCTGGGTGTGCCGCCGAGGCTGCGCACGCTGATCGGCAGCCTGTCGCTGCTCCTGGTGCTCGTGCTGGGCACGCTGGTGACGGCGACCTTCCGGCTCGATGTGGCCGCCGGCGTGAAGACGGTGGGAGTGATTCCTGCCGGCCTACCACCGCTGGCACTGCCCAATTTCTCCTTGACCGACGCCGGCTTGCTCGCGCCCACGGCGCTGACCATCGTCTTCATCAGCGTCGTGGAATCTATCTCGATTGCCAAAGCGCTCGCCAGTAAGCATCGCCAGCGGATTGATCCAGATCAGGAGTTAATCGGTCTTGGGGCAGCCAATCTGATGGCCAGCTTCAGCGGCGCCTATCCGGTTGCCGGCGGACTGGCGCGCTCGGTGGTGAACAACGAAGCCGGCGCAATGACCGGCTTAGCGTCGCTGGTGACGGCCGCCATGATGGCCGCGACGCTGGTCTTTCTCACACCGCTGTTCTATTACTTGCCCCAAGCGGTGCTGGCCTCTATCGTGGTCGTGGCCGTGGCCGGGTTGTTCGACCTGCGCGAGGCGCGGCGACTGTATCACCTGCAGCGAAGCGACTTTTTGACCTGGCTGGCAACATTCGCCGTCACGCTGGTCTTCAACATCGAGGTCGGCATCCTCGCCGGCATGGTGCTGTCGCTGCTGCTCTTCCTGTGGCACACCAGCCGCCCGAAAGTGGTCGAGATCGGCCGCATCCCCGGCACCTACATCTTCAAGAATGTGGCGCATCACGATACGCAGACCTCGGAGTCGGTGGTCGCGCTGCGCGTGGATGAAAGCTTGTATTTCGCCAATGCGCGCTATCTCGAAGACCGCGTGCTCGAAGTAGTTGCCGCGCGCCCTGCGGTCCGCCATATGGTGTTGCACTGTTCGGCCATCAACAGCGTAGACACGACCGCCATCGAAACGCTCCAGTCGCTGCACGACGAGTTGCGTGACGCGGGCGTGGAGTTACATCTCGCTTCGCTGAAGGAGTGGGTGCTATCGCGGCTGGAACGGGCCGGCTTCGTCGCCGCCATCGGACGGGATCACATTCACCGCAGCATGGACGAGGCGCTGAAGGCGATCGAGGCGCAGGCCGCTATAAGCGATCGCTAATCCCATCATCGCTCAATGGCGATAGCTCTGCGCGGCATTTCGCTCTATGATACCCTTCGTCCCATGGGACTTTCTCCGGCGCAGGTGCTGCAACAGTTGTCTGCGGTGAACGACCCGGAGCTTCGGCGCGATCTGGTGTCGTTGGGCATGATTCGCGACTTGCGCGTGGATGGCGGCGACGTGCGCTTTACCGTCCGGCTGACCACGCCGGCCTGCCCGCTGCGCAACCAGATCGAGCGCGACTGCCGCGCGGCATTAGGCACGCTGCCGGGCGTGCGCCGCGTCGAGATCGCGTTCGATGCCGACGTCTCCCGCGACGACCGGCTGGCCGCGCTCGGCATCCGCAACTTGATCGTAGTAGCTTCAGGCAAGGGTGGGGTGGGGAAGACCACCTGCGCGGTCAACCTGGCGGTTGCGCTGGCGCAGCGCGGCGCGCGCGTGGGGTTGCTCGACGCCGACATCTATGGCCCCAACGTCCCGCTCATGCTGGGGTTGCAGGACGAGCGGCCGGGTGTGCGCCAGGGCCGCATGCAGCCGCTCGAACGGTATCGCCTGCGGGTCATGAGCATGGGCTTCCTGTTGCGCAGCGACCAGCCGGTGATCTGGCGCGGGCCGATGCTGCACAAGGCACTCGAGCAGCTCATCATGGATACGGCGTGGGGTGAGTTGGACTATCTGTTCGTGGACCTGCCGCCGGGCACCGGCGACGTGTCCTTGTCCCTAGCACAGATTGCGCCCATCAGCGGCGCCGTCATTGTCACCACCCCGCAAGACGTGGCGCTGGCCGACGTGCAGAAGGGCATTGCCGCCTTCCGGCAGATGAACGTGCCGGTGCTCGGCGTGATCGAGAACATGAGCTACTTCGTGTGCGATTGCTGCGGCAAGCGTCACGACCTGTTTTCGCACGGCGGCGGCCGGCGGATGGCCGAGCGGCTGGGCGTTGCCTGCCTAGGCGAGGTGCCGCTGCACCCGGTCGTGCGCGAAGGCGGTGATGCCGGCGCGCCCGTCGTTGCTGCGCAGCCGGACAACCCTGCTGCTGCGGCTTTCGTCGCCATCGCCGGGGCGCTGGCCGCCGCGATCAGCGTATTGAACTTCAACCGCCGCACGCCCAGCTTCATCCCACTCGCCGACATCCCGACGACCTAACGACCTGATGACTTGACCGACCTGATGACTTGATGACTGATGATTGATGATTGATGATTGATGATTGGTAATTTGTAACTTGTAATTTGTAATTGCAGACTCACGCGCCATGAACTACGGCTTCCTGATAGACAATCGCAAATGCATCGGCTGCCATGCGTGCTCGACTGCCTGCAAGCAGGAGAACGAAGTGCCGCTCGGCGTGAACCGCACATGGGTGAAGTACGTCGAGAAGGGCGTCTTCCCCGACACCCGCCGCTACTTTCAGGTGACGCGCTGCAACCACTGCGCCAACCCGCCGTGCGTGCACATTTGCCCCACCGGCGCGATGTTCCAGCGCCAAGACGGCATCGTCGAGTTCGACAACACGGTTTGCATCGGCTGCAAAGCCTGCTTGCAAGCGTGCCCCTACGACGCCATCTACATTGACCCGGAGACTCACACCGCCGCCAAGTGTCACTTCTGCGCGCACCGCACCGAGATCGGCCTAGAGCCGGCCTGCGTCATCGTCTGTCCCGAGCACGCGATTCTCGCCGGCGACTTGGACGACCCGCAGAGCGAGATCGCCCGCGCCATCGCCACCCAACAGGTGCGCGTGCGCAAGCCGGAGCAGGGCACGCGGCCCAAGCTGTTCTACATTGACGCCGAAGAAGCCAGCATCACGCCGATGCTGGCGCGCCAAGACGCCGGGATGTTGTGGGCGAGCTGGCCACAAAACGGCCGGAACGGGCACGACGACTGGCGCGGGCCGATCCAGATCGGGGAAGGCCGGATGGCCGGCGCGATGGTGAACGCTGCCGCAGCCCCGCGCGAGACTTACAACGTCCCGCACCGCATCCCCTGGCACTGGCCGGTGCCGGCCTATCTGGTGACGAAGGCGATCGGCGCAGGCGCGTTCATGGTCGGCGCCGGCGGCGCGGCGCTCGGCATGTTGCCCGGTGTGCCGCTCTTCACCAGCATCGCCGCTTTCATCGCGCTGCTGTTCATCGGCATCACCACGCTGTTGCTCATCGCCGACCTCGACCAGCCCAAGCGCTTTTGGTACATGCTCAAGCGTCCCCAATGGCGCAGTTGGCTCACGCGCGGCGCGTTCATCCTCATCGCCTATTCGGCGCTGCTGGGGCTCTATTTCCTCGGTCATGCCGCCGAGCAACTCGGCCTCGTGCCGGGCGCGTCCGGCCTGGCCAACGCGCTGGTCGTGCCGACGTTTGTGCTGGCGGTGCTCGCAGCGGTCTATACGGCGTTCCTGTTCGCGCAGGCCGAAGGGCGCGATCTGTGGCAAAGCCCGTTGCTGGCGCCGCACTTGTTTGTGCAAGCGGTGATGGCCGGTGCGGCGGCGCTGATCATCGCCGGCGCGTTCGCCCCGCTGGATGCGCCGGTGCGCAGCACGCTGGCGGCGATCTTCGGCGTGGGCGTGTTGGCCAACGGCTTGATGACGATGTTTGGCGAATTCGGCGCGCCGCACGCCAGCGTGGTCGCCTCGGCCGCTGCGCATATGATCAAGCGCGGTAAATATGCGAAGGACTACTGGATGGCGATCCTGGTAGGCGGCGCGCTCCCGCTGCTGATTGCGCTGGTGCTGCCAACGTCGCCGCTGGCGATGGCCATCGCTGCGCTCGCCGCGCTCTTCGGGCTCTATCGCTACGAGTATGCCTTCGTCATGGCGCCGCAGGAAGTCCCGAACAACTGACCCAACAACCTAACGACCTGACGACCTGACCGACTTGACCGACCTGACGACCCTACTGACCTGACCGAACGAAGATGAACGACGTGACCCCGCTTCCCCTCCAGCGCAACGCCGAGACCGGCGATCGCTTACAGCAATACCCGCCGCCCGACCGCTGGGACAACTGGGTGGAATATGACCCCAAGGCCTGGCCGAAGAAGGTGACGCGCGAATACATGCTCGTGCCGACAGTGTGCTTCAATTGCGAATCGGCGTGCGGCCTGCTGGCCTATGTGGACAAGCAGACGCTGCAGGTGCGCAAGTTCGAGGGCAACCCGATGCACCCCGGCTCGCGCGGGCGCAATTGCGCCAAAGGGCCGGCCACGCTCAACCAGATCAACGACCCCGACCGCATCCTGTATCCGCTCAAGCGCGCCGGCGCACGCGGCGAAGGCAAATGGGTGCGCGTTTCGTGGGAAGAGGCATTGAACGACATCGGCGGGCGCATTCGCAAGGCCATGCTCGAAGGTCGCCACAACGAGATCATGTATCACGTCGGGCGTCCGGGGCACGATGGCGTGATGGAATGGGTGCTGTTCGGATGGGGCGTGGATGGGCACAACAGCCACACCAACATCTGCTCGTCGGGCGGGCGCGCCGGCTACGCTTTTTGGATGGGCTACGACCGGCCCAGCCCCGACCACGCCAACGCCAACGTGATCCTGCTCATCAGCAGCCACCTGGAGACCGGCCACTACTTCAACCCGCACGCCCAGCGCATCATCGAGGGCAAGCTGAACGGCGCGAAGTTGATCGTGTTCGACACGCGCCTGAGCAACACTGCCTCGATGGCCGACATCTGGATTTCGCCCTGGCCCGGCAGCGAGCCGGCCATCCTGCTCGCCATCGCCAACTACCTGGTGCGCACCGGCAAATACGATCGCGAGTTCGTGCGGCGCTGGGTGAATTGGGAAGAGTATCTGCGGGCGCGCCACCCCGACAAGCCATGCACCTACGCGACCTTTGAGCAGGCGCTGAAGGACGAATACGCGCGCTACACGTTCGAGTTCGCGGCGCAGGAGAGTGGCGTGGATGCCTGGCGCATCGAGCAAGTCGCCAAGATCGTCTCCGAATGCCGCGGCAAGCTGGCCACGCACAACTGGCGCAGCGCCGCAGCTGGCAACCTGGGCGGGTGGCAGGTGTCGCGCTGCCTGTGGTTCTTGAACGTGCTGATGGGGTCGGTGGGCAATGCAGGCGGCACCAGCGCCAACGTGTGGGACAAGTGGACGCCCCGCATGGCGAATCTGGCCGACCATGGCCATCGTTGGAACGAGCTGACCTGGCCCATCGAATATCCGCTCACCTATTACGAGTTGAGCTTCTTGTTGCCCCACCTGCTGAAGGATGGGCGCGGCCGGCTGGAGGTGTACTTCACCCGAGTCTACAACCCGGTGTGGACCAACCCCGACGGCTTCTCGTGGATCGAGGTGCTGCGCGACGAGAGCAAGATCGGCTGCCATGTGGCGCTCACGCCGACCTGGAGCGAGACGGCCTGGTGGGCCGACTACGTGTTGCCGATGGGTCACGGCTCCGAGCGCCACGACAACATGAGCCAGGAGACGCACGCCGGCCGCTGGGTGGGCTTTCGCCAGCCGGTGCGACGTGTGGCTATGGAGCGCCTGGGCAAGAAAGTCAATCGCACCTACGAAGCCAACCCCGGCCAGGTCTGGGAGGAGATCGAGTTTTGGATTGACCTGAGCTGGACGATTGACCCGGACGGATCGCTCGGCGTGCGCAAGTATTTCGAGTCGCCCTATCGCCCCGGCGAGCGCATCACCGTGGACGAATACTACGGCTGGATGTTCGAGCACAGCGTGCCGGGTTTGCCGGAAGCGGCCAAGGCTGAAGGCTTGACGCCGTTGCAGTACATGCGCAAATACGGCGCGTTCGAGATCCGCAAAGGCCCCGAGACCGAGTTCGAACGCCCGCTCTCTAAGGAGGAGCTGGCCAACGCTCAAGTGGATGAGGAGACGGGCATTGTGTATACCAAGGATCCGGCGCCGCCCTCGCCGAACATCACCCCGCGCCCGGCGCCGGTCACCGGCGAACTGGGGCGCGCCATCGGCGTGATCGTGGACGGCGAGGCGAAGTACGGCTTCCCCACACCTTCGCGCAAGCTGGAGTTCTACTCGCGCACGCTGGAGGAATACGGCTGGCCGGAGTATGCGCTGCCGACCTACATCCATAGCCACGTGCACCGCAGCAACATCCATCCAGAGCGCGGCGAGTTCGTCTTGCTCAGCACCTACCGCTTGCCTACCTTGATCCACACCCGCAGTGCCAACGCCAAGTGGCTGGTCGAAATCTCGCACAGCAACCCGCTGTGGATGAACCCGCGCGACGCGGCGCGGTTGAACGTGAAGAACGGCGACCTGGTGCGCGTGGAGACCGAGATCGGCTACTTCGTGGACAAGGTGTGGACGACCGAGGGCATCCATCCCGGCGTCGTCGCGTGCTCGCATCACCTGGGGCGCTGGCGCCTGGCGGACGGCGAAGGCACCAGCCGGTTCGCCTCGGCGGTGGTGGAGCTGAACCAGAATGGCAGCGAGTGGCGCCTGCGACAGGTCAAGGGCGTCACGCCCTATCGCTCCAGCGACCCCGACACCGAGCGCGTGTGGTGGAACGATGCCGGCGTGCACCAAAACCTGACCATGCCTGTGCAGCCCGATCCGATCAGCGGCTCGCACTGCTGGCATCAGAAGGTGCGCGTGATGCCGGCTCAACCCAGCGACCGCTACGGCGACATTTACGTGGATACGGCCAAGGCGCACGAGGTCTATCACCGCTGGCTGGCGATGACCCGTCCACCGACGGAGAAGCATGAACTGCGCCGACCATACTGGATGTTGCGCCCGTTCCGGCCTCACAAGTCGGCCTACCGAAACCCGCGGTTCAGAGGCGAAGGGTGAGAGGAGAGGGTTGAGGGGTGAGTGGTGAGTCATGAGTGGGGAGCGGGACGTGTGGCGGGGGACGCTTGAGTTGCTGGCGGCGCTGTGGCTGCACGAGCCGGACGCGGCGACGATCGCGCGGGTGCAGCGCGAACTCGGCTTGCCCGGGGCCGAGCCGGCGGACCTCGCCATCGCCTATGTGGATCTGCTGCTGAACAGCGTCTATCCCTACGGCACGAGCTTCACCGATGCCTGGGGCGAGATCAACACCCCGGAAGCCGAGCGAATGTATGACTGGTTCGCGCAGCACGACTTCGACTCGCCGGCATTGCGCGAAGTCGGCGCGCCCGATCACATCGGCGTTTGCCTGCAATTCCTCGCGCATACCCTCGATGCGCCTTGCGTCCCGTTCAACACACAACTGATGCGCTGGGCACCGGCGCTGTGCATCGCCGTCGAACGCGAGCCGGGCGCACACCCCTTCTACAAAGCCCTGGCCGAGCGCACGCGCGCGACGCTGCTGCGGATGGGCCTGACAGTGGATCGCCGGCTGCTGGAGGAGTCGCGCTTCGATGTGACCCTCCCGCCGCTCTCCAGCCTCCCGGCCGATTGGCTGGCCGGCGGCTTCATCCCGATTGTTGCAGATGAGGGCGAAGCGCAGGAAGTCCGCCTGAAGGACATCGTTCGCTTCCTGCTCATCGCCGAGCGCAGTGGCATGTTCTTGTCGCGCGCGCGGTTGGGCTTCCTGGCCAACGGCTTGGGCATCCGTCTGCCTTTCTTGCCGCGTTTCGATCTGGGCGAGCTGCTCTTCGTAAGCGCCGGCGAAGCGGGGCACTTCGACAACCTGGTCGAGTTGCTGCGGACGGAGATCGCCGGCTGGCAAGCAGCCTATGCCGATGTGGCGCGCACCTGGCCGACTTGGTCGGACTACGCTGCATTGTGGCAGGTGCGCTTGGCCAACAGCGCGGCGTTGCTGGAGGGCATGCGCCAGATCATGGAAACCAACCCGATCGAAGAGGCGTGATGACGCGGGCGCGCCGGCGACTCCATCATATGACGACGATTCATGCTGGAAGCCCTTCTTGACGCGCACAGGCCACACTGGGCACGGTTGCGCCAATACGTCCCCATTCTGCAATGGCTGCCTGCATATAAGCGCCAATACCTGCTGGGCGATTTCATCGCCGGCATGGCGCTGGGAGTGATGGCAGTGCCGCAGAGCATGGCCTACGCTTTGTTGGCCAATCTGCCGCCGCAGGTCGGGCTGTATGCCACGCTTGTGCCGCTGGTGGTCTATGCCATCTTCGGAACCAGCCGCGTCTTGTCCATCGGGCCGGTCGCGCTCGTTTCGCTATTGACCGGGACGATGATCGCCCAGCTCGCGACGCCGCAAAGCCCAGAAGCAGTGCAACTTGCGCTCCTGGCGGCGTTCATCGTCGGCGCGGTGCAGATCGTGCTGGGATTGCTGCGCATGGGGTTCGTGGTCAATTTCCTCAGCCATCCCGTGCTTTCAGGGTTCACCAACGCAGCGGCTATCGTCATCGCGCTGAGCCAGGTGAAGAATCTGCTGGGCATCAAGTTCCCCGGCTCGGCTTCGCTCATCGCGGATTTGCGCCATGCCATCGCGCTTCTACCGGAAGCTAACATGGCCTCGGTCGTCATGGGCGTCGTAGCGATCATCATCATCGTCTTCTTCCACCGGCGGCTGGGGCGCTTGTTGATGCGCCTGGGTCTCTCTGAATTCGTCGCTGCTCAGGTGGCGCGCTCGGGTGGCCTGGTGGTCGTCGTCCTCGGCACGTTGATCACGTGGCTGTTCCGGCTCGACCAAACCGCGCAGCTTCGGACGGTGGGCCACGTGCCGGTTGGGTTGCCTCCCATCACGCTGCCTGCGCTCGATCTATCCAATGCGGGTGCGATGGCGCCGGCGCTCGCCATGTTGGTGGTCATCGGCTACGTAGAGAGCGTCTCGATCGCCAAGTCTTTCGCCAGCCGGCGTCGCGAGAAGGTAGATGCCGACCAAGAGCTGATCGCGCTGGGTGCAGCCGACATCGCTGCCTCATTCACCGGCGGCTCGCCGGTCAGCGGCTCGTTCTCGCGCTCGGCGGTCAACTTCGCCTCGGGCGCTGCGACGCAGCTCTCCTCGGTCTTCGCCGCGCTCGTCATCGCCCTCACATTGCTCTTTCTCACGCCGCTGTTCTACTTCCTGCCGGAGACCATCCTGGCTGCTACCATCGTCGCTGCCGTGTTGCATTTACCCGACCTCGAGACGGTGCGCCAAGCGTGGCGCTACAGCAAAGCGGACTGGTTGACGCTGGTCGTTACCTTGTTCGGCGTGTTGTTCATCGGCGTGGAGGCCGGCCTTCTCATCGGCGTCGTGTCGTCGCTCGCCGTGCATCTGTGGGTGACCTCGCGCCCGCATGTCACGATCATCGGGCGCGTCGAAGATACCGAGACCTACAAGAGCGTCAAGCGCTACAAGGTGAAGACTTGCCCGCATGTGACGGCGCTGCGCATTGATGAGAGCTTGTATTTCGCGACGGCCAAGGTGCTGGAGGATACGCTGATTGGGGTGGCGGTGGACAACCCCAAGTTGAAATACGTTGTGTTGGATTGCAGCGCGGTCAATCGAATTGACCTCAGCGCGCTGACCACGCTGGAGACGGTGGACAACGAACTGCGAGCGATGGGGGTAACGCTCGTGCTCTCAGCGGTCAAGGGCCCGATTCATGACAGTTTGCTCAAAGCAGGGTTCGTGTCACGGTTTGGTCAGGATCGCATCTACTTATCCACGCACGAAGCGATGAAGGCACTGGGGTGTGCATGACGGAGGTCACTTCAGAGGAGAAGCACAGATGGGGCGAAAACTCAGACAGGGTGATCCGTGGATGCCCGGCTTTCGCTATGGCGCGCTGTTGCCGCCGCTCTCACTGAATCTGATCGTCCGTGATGTCGAGCGATCGGTCCGGTTCTACCGGGCTGTCTTCGATGCCGAGGTGCATTACTACGATGTGGACTTCGGTGCAATGCGCGTGGGGCCGGCTGAAGTGATGCTGCACGCCGATCACACGCACGAAGATCATCCTTGGGCGCCGGACTTGAGCGCCGGCGTGAAGCGCGGGGTCGGCTTGCAGATTCGCGTACTGGGCATTGATCCGGATTGGGTGGAGCGGCGGGCTCGTGAAGCGGGTGCCGACGTAGCTGCCGGTGCGACCAACAAGGGGCACGGCTGGCGCGAAGTATGGGTGCGCGACCCCGACGGATACGAATGGGCCGTCGGCGTCCTCATCCCTCCGGCCAAGGGGCCCTTCGGCCCACAGACATCCGGCTGAACGCGGCGCGTGTCCGGCTCACAGGCGCGTTGTGCATGGAGAGGAGCAGGCTGGCGTGACTGCCGCATCTGCCCATGCAGAGAAACGACCCTGATCCATTCAGGCGCGGATGCATCTACGGCGCTCTGCGCGCACCATGCTCCGGCTCGATGGGGCCACGCCTTTTCAGACGTGGAGACGATCGCCAGGGAAATTTACGATGACACCATGTCTCTGCTTCAATGGGGCCACGCCTTTTCAGACGTGGAGACGATAGCGCAGCAAATGTCACTTGTGCCACCAGGAGGGGCTTCAATGGGGCCACGCCTTTTCAGACGTGGAGACCCGATAGAATCAGTTTGCGGACAAGGCTACATGGACGGGCTTCAATGGGGCCACGCCTTTTCAGACGTGGAGACGCGGGTTTTAGTGCCGTGCCTGTAAGCGAACAAGTCGCTTCAATGGGGCCACGCCTTTTCAGACGTGGAGACCCTCGGCGTCAGGAACGCAATCCTCTTGCCGGATAAGCTTCAATGGGGCCACGCCTTTTCAGACGTGGAGACGAGCTACTGCGCTTGCGCCTGAGAGAGGCGCGTGATAGCTTCAATGGGGCCACGCCTTTTCAGACGTGGAGACCTTCGCGGACGGGCACGCAACAGGCAGTGCTTTACGCGCTTCAATGGGGCCACGCCTTTTCAGACGTGGAGACGATGCCGCCGCAGGCAATGAGCGTCGGCGGCTGGAAGCTTCAATGGGGCCACGCCTTTTCAGACGTGGAGACTGGCCATGCGCACATTCAGGAGCGCGGTCATGAGATGCTTCAATGGGGCCACGCCTTTTCAGACGTGGAGACGCGGGCAGGAGCGATTGATTACGGCGAGCAATCAGTTGCTTCAATGGGGCCACGCCTTTTCAGACGTGGAGACACAATCCGATAACGCTCGAGGTCCTCAACGGCATCGCGCTTCAATGGGGCCACGCCTTTTCAGACGTGGAGACCTAGCGGACGCTCGCCACCGGCATTTCGCGGATCGCCGCTTCAATGGGGCCACGCCTTTTCAGACGTGGAGACCTTAGGCGAGCACTGCGCTTGTGGCGCACACATCCACTTCGGGCTTCAATGGGGCCACGCCTTTTCAGACGTGGAGACCTAGCCGGTTCTCGTTGCACGCTCATTTCCAGTCATGTCGCTTCAATGGGGCCACGCCTTTTCAGACGTGGAGACGGAATCCCGGGTTCCAAATATCTTGCCAAGCTTGGCAGCTTCAATGGGGCCACGCCTTTTCAGACGTGGAGACGGAGAGAAAGAAGGGATAACCCGACCGGTGTTGGGGAAGCTTCAATGGGGCCACGCCTTTTCAGACGTGGAGACATGACGTCGCGGGCATGGATGATCACGTCGTGCATGCTTCAATGGGGCCACGCCTTTTCAGACGTGGAGACAGGGCGGAAGACGATGCACTTCTCGCCGCGGATTGTGAGCTTCAATGGGGCCACGCCTTTTCAGACGTGGAGACATGCCGGCATTCCGCGTAAAAGACGCCAATCTGATTCCGCTTCAATGGGGCCACGCCTTTTCAGACGTGGAGACTGCGGGAAATACCGCACCATGTGTCTCCCGCAGCTTGCTTCAATGGGGCCACGCCTTTTCAGACGTGGAGACGGGCGTAGAGAGGGGCAAATATGAGGCACAATCCAGTCAGGCTTCAATGGGGCCACGCCTTTTCAGACGTGGAGACCTTCCGGGAGGGCTACACCCCAGGCATCATCGTTGAGGCTTCAATGGGGCCACGCCTTTTCAGACGTGGAGACCGGGCGATAGATGGTAAGCAGGACATCGCGCCGTTTGCGGCTTCAATGGGGCCACGCCTTTTCAGACGTGGAGACTAGGGCGCATCGTGCATTGGATTCCACCCGTGCCGGTGCTTCAATGGGGCCACGCCTTTTCAGACGTGGAGACGGCATGGCCACGTCATTGTGGCCGCCGGAGATGCGTCGAAGCTTCAATGGGGCCACGCCTTTTCAGACGTGGAGACGACGCTGCCGCGCTGCGCGACGCAGGCATCGGCGCGCTTCAATGGGGCCACGCCTTTTCAGACGTGGAGACGGCGGGAACGGCGAAAACCTGGATGCCCCTAGAACGCGCGGCTTCAATGGGGCCACGCCTTTTCAGACGTGGAGACGACTCTCGACCGGCCCGGCGCGCTCGACGCAGCACAGGCTTCAATGGGGCCACGCCTTTTCAGACGTGGAGACGAATACCCACTCGTCGAGGTGTTTTGCACGCCGGGGCTTCAATGGGGCCACGCCTTTTCAGACGTGGAGACCGCAGGCTCAAAGCCGACGAAGCGCGCAGGATGGCCGCTTCAATGGGGCCACGCCTTTTCAGACGTGGAGACCCCGCCATCGGCGTCGGGTTCCGCTTCGGTCGCACGCCAGCTTCAATGGGGCCACGCCTTTTCAGACGTGGAGAC
>JANWYN010000007.1 GCA_025055235.1 Candidatus Roseilinea sp.
TGCACTGCAGCCGCTGCTGAGGCCAAATTACAACGCACGCATCGAGGAACGGCTATATGTGACGCCGTCACAGCGCAGCATCTACGCCGACGTAAGCGTGCATCGCTTGCAAACGCGCGAAGCGCCGGTGGCGTATGCAACAGCAGAGGCCTCGCCATCCGAGCGCGACGATCAATCGCTTGCCCGGCCGTGGATCGTTTCGCTGGACGACGAACCGCCGGCTCAGACCTACATCGAGATTATCCGGGTGGATTCGCGCGAGGTGGTGACGGTGATCGAAGTGCTCAGCCCGGCGAACAAAGCACTGGGAGGTGAAGCCGAGGAATATGCGCGTAAGCGCCGAGAACTGTTGGGCAGCCAAGCCAACCTGGTGGAGATTGATTTGCTGTCGCAGGGCGTCCGGCCGTTTCCCCAGCCCGCGGAATGCGACGCGGCGCGTTGTCGCTACATGGTCGGCGTGAGCCGTGCGACCGACCGCAGCCGATATGAGTTATACCCAATCGCCCTGGCAGATGTGCTGCCGCGCTTCCGTGTGCCGTTGCGCCCGCCGGACCCAGATGTGCCGCTCGACCTGCAAGCCGTCTTCAGCCGCTGCTACGACGAAGGCGCCTACGGCGACTTGCTTGACTACACCCAACCGCCCGCCACCGTGCTCACCGAGAGCGAGCGAAGCTTCGTCGCCCAGCGCCTACAAGCCTTGCACCCCACAAACTAACTCTCTCCTCTCTCCACTCCCGACTCCCAACTTCTAACCTCTGACTTCTGACCTCTGACTTCTGATTTCTGACTTCTGATTTCTGACTTCTGACCTCTTCCTCATCCTTTGACCGCACCCTCAGTCATCGCCTGGAAGAACGTCTTGCGCGTGAAGAGGAAGAGGATGACTACCGGCGCGGCAATCAGCACGCAAGCCGCGGCGACCACTTGGTAGTTAATGATGTTCTGGCTGAGGAAGTCATACATACCGAACATCACCGTGCGCAGGTCGCGTTTGTTGATCAGCAGATAGCCGGCGATGAATTCGTTCCACACGTTGACGAAGCACAGCAGGAAAGCCGCCAGCAAGCCGGGCATCGCCAGCGGCACGACGATGCGCCACAACGCGCCGATCGGCGTGCAACCATCAATGAATGCCGCCTCCTCCAACTCGCGCGGAATGGTGTCGAAGAAGCCCTTGACGACCCACACGCTGAACGGCAACTGGAAGCCGACGTAGACCGCGATGATGAACATGCGCTCGTCGTAGCCGGGGAGGCCGGCCTTGCGCAAATCCACCGCCATCTGATACAGCGCCAGCAGATTCGTCAGCAGCGGGATGCCGGTGATAGCAAGGATGGCAACCATCAGCGCCCGCCGGCCGCGGAAGCGATAGCGCGAGAAGGCATAGCCGGCAAATCCCGACAACACGAATACCAGCGCCGAAGACGCGAAGGCGTAGAGCAGCGTGTTCGGCACATAGGTGCTGAACATGCGGCCAGTCAGGCTGAAGCCCAACGGCGAATTTGGGTCGGGGCGTGGTGCGATCACCCGCTCGTAGCCTTCGATGTCGAAGCGGCATTCGGACAATCGAAACTGGCCATCTGGCCCGTCGCATGGGAAGAGCACCGGTGGCCTGCGCAGCACGTCTTGCTCGCGCTTGAACGACGTGCTGAGCGTGAGCGCAACCGGCAGCATCAACAACGCGACGATGAGGATCATCGCGCCGTTGGTCAGCCATGGCTGCAGCCGCTTGCGCGTCGTGTAGTCCTGGGACAAAGGCAGGTCGGCTTGCATCAGGCGAGGCGCTCCTCCGTGCGCGAGAAGCGCAGGGTGAGAATGATCAACGTCAGGTTGATCACGGCGATGAACACTGACAAAGCCGCGGCCCGTCCGAATTCCAGCCGGCTAAAGCCGATGGTGTAAAGCAGGAAGCTCAGCACCTCGGTCGCCGTACCGGGTCCACCGCGCGTCAGGGTGAACACCAAGCCGATGCCGTTCATGCCGCCCAAGATCAAGCTGAACAGCGCGACGACCAGCGTGGGCAGGATCAGCGGCAGGGTGATGAAGCGCAGCACCTGCGCGCCAGACGCGCCGTCAATGCGCGCGCTCTCGATGATCTCGTGCGGCACGGTTTTGAGCGCGGCCAGGATCAGCAACGTGACGAACGGCAACGCGCGCCACGATGTGGCCAGGATCAGGTAGTACATTGCCGGTGCCGGCGGGAAGGGGAAACCGGGAATCCACGGACGCGGCGCAGGGTCGGACGGGATAGACAGGCCGTTCGGCGGAAACAGGGTCGGGTTCGACAGGATGGGCGAAAGCAGGCCGTAATCCGGCACGACCAGCAGACCGAACACCAGGCCGGCGATCACGTCGGCGATCACCCACGGGATGAAGATCAGCGAGATATAGACGCCCGAGAGCTTGAGCCTCCGGTTGAGCAACAGCGCGATGGCCAGTGATGCGGTCATGGTCACCACGATGTAGCCGATCAGGAACACGACCGTATGGCCGATGCTCTCGCGGAACGCAGCGCTGCCGAACACGCGCTCGAAGTTGCGCAGCCCGACGAAGTTCCAGACCGCTCCCTGGCGTTCTTGGAAGCTGAGCCAGATGGAATAGAAGCCGGGGTAGAACTGGATGGCGGCGAGGATAAGCAACGTCGGCAGCAGCAGCCAGAAGGGGAGCGTCTGGTTGAAGAAGCTGCCCTGCCGGATCCGCTTACTTGCGGTTCGGGTGGATGTGCTCGCGGTCTGCGCCTGTGTCGCCATTGTGCCGAAAGAGCGTACACGCAGAGGCGATGTCGCGCTGCTGCCCCTGCGCGTCGAAGTTCAGAGGAATCAAATGATCAGTTTACTAACCGTTGCACTTTAGCCCAGAAACCCGGTTCCTAGAGCTTGGGAAAGCAGCGCGGCCATGATATGGTTCGCGCTGAAGGAGGCGGGCGATGCGCAAATCCATACGGTAGCCGCAGGCTTCACGCCTGCGGCCCGTGCGCGCTTCGCCCGTCTCCTCAGCTCGGTGGTTTAGCGCCGAGCTTCCTTCCTAGCACAGAAGTTCTGTGCAACGAACAGCAGAAACCGGGTTTCTGGGTCATGTGATCTAGTTGCCCTTGTTGTATTCCTCCTCGGCAGCCTTCAACGCCGCGGAGATGTCGGCCGT